>NZ_CAWUDO010000023.1:0-97810 GCF_963920935.1 Nostoc sp. CCY 9925
GGGTTGGTTTACTCACTGCTGCTACTGTACTTCACAAGACTGATAACCGCTATAGTGCTTGCATACGGGATTCAAGCATGGCCAAGGAGCATGACCAAATGGAGGTGGCGCTTCTTGTAACTCAAAGAATTCTTTAGCCGTATAACCCAAAAACTGGATGAGTAGAAGATGACGTAGGGGATGGTGAACCCTTTGAGGAAAGCGCACTAATTGGGCGAGCCAGTGATCGCGAATCTGTTCATCAAGTGGGCATTGAATCCGATCTAAGGCTCCCAAAGGATAGTGATTTTTAAATGCTTTCAATAATTCCTGAATACGAATTCTGCCAGCATAAGTTACCCACTCTGGATTTCTCATCACTAAAGATTGGTATCTCTTATGCAAATTCTCCAAACCAAGAACGATGTGGCAATGGTTCAAAAGCCAGCCTAGCTCTTTAGCTATACTCAACAGAACTTTGTGAATAGGATTCAAAGAGTCTATTCGGTAAGGCGATACTACTTGGGATGACTGTTCTGCCGAAATAAATTCATATATACGTCTACGATTGTGCGTTAATACACTACTGTTCTCTAAAAAAACTTCATGAATAGGGCAGACTTCAACACCAGGTAGTTGATGAAGACGATGCCAGTAGCATTCACCAAATTGCTTCCTATCATCTTCTATGCATAAAGGACAAAAGCGCAGATGCTCAGGCATCTCAATAATGCCAGCCACAATTCCTAGCCTTGCATGAATTTTCGAGCCATTATCCCCACCCATATCTTCCTGAATCAGATGAAGTCTTTCTGGGGGTAGAAAAGGCCTGTAAAAAGGTAATAGAGTGTGATTATTTATGAAATATTCAACTGTATACCCTGAATTAGGAGGTAAGCTAGCAATAAGTTTATTCAGCTTGCTTGGTAGGTCAACAATTGCGATCGCGCTTTTTGTTTGGAATAAATCCACAACTATTGACTTCTGACTAGGGTACTGTACTCTGTGTTGAAATCGAGCGCAAATACTGTAGAGCAACTCATCTGGGTAAGGTTCGGGAAATAAACCAAGCATTGTGTCCTCTTTCATTATCAAATTAGGGAACAATCAGTTGTTATTCACTTTGGCGGTATTGTTCAATGATTGACTCTCCTCTGTGCCACCTATCTATGGGACTGAGTAATGCTAGAGATTCTAAAGCAGCATCAATAGCATCTTTAACCTGTGGGACATCTTTAAAATCGTAAACATTAGCTAGAAGAACGAGTTGAGACCATGCAGGACTAATGTTTTCTTGATAAAAACACTCAGCAGCCCATTTAACCTTGCGAACTGCAAAATCCTCACAAGTTTCAACTACCTCAATTAAAACTTGTTTTGTTTTCGGCAATTTATGGAGATTGTGCTGAATCTGTGCTTTTTTATCTAAGCCTTTGCAAATTACACCTTTAGTTATTTTCTGAGGCCGTCCAGGTTGGCTTTTAATATGTAAAGCTAAAAGCCTAACAGCACTTGCCAGTTCTGCATCACGATTTTCCCAATCTACAACACGTTTTGCTCTAATGCATTTAACTGGTGGCAAATGGGCTTTCAACCATTCCCTATCGTAAGTGCGGAGCCATGAATAAGTAGAAGAGAATTCCTTCATGAGTTTCGTTCTTCCAAATTCTGGATTCTCTTCTCGGATAGAAAGCCAGTTTCTTCGGTAAGTTTCTAACTCATCTGATGTTGCTACTTTTCTTTTTTTGCGGTTGTAATTTACCAGTGTACTCTTCCGAACAGATTCCCCTTTTGATCCGAAGCGAGGAAATTTCAGTCCTAGTCTATCAGCATGGTTGATAATTCTTTCTCGCTCAACTCCCAACTGACTTACCATTTCCTTCCAAGTCACTGACGAGTCTTCCCATAAATTCTTCAAAGTTGCTTCCCATACTGAACCATAAGACCTAATTGTGGTAATTTTAAATCTATCTTCTGGAGAGATATCACGGCCTATACGGCTATATACAAAACCACAAGTACAATTGAAGATCCCAATTGGTTTTTTCGACGGCCAACTATGCTTAGTATAATTGCACTCTTTAATTACCAGTTGATGGAAGTGTTTACTGGCTTTATTGAGACAAGGCCAAGGCCCATCTCCAAAGGGTTTATTAGATATAGATATTTGAAAAAATTCTCCTACTGTATATCCTAAAAATTGAATGAGTAATAAATGGCGTATGGGATGATGTGCTTGTTTTTTGGTTAAATTTTTTATTATGCAAGATAGCCAATTACTATCTTTATCTTCATCCACTTCAGCTTGTAATTGTTTCAAAAGACTAGGAGAATAATAATCATTAAAGGCTTTTTTGAGTTTTTTTACATGCACGCGATAAGTTATATAAGCAGCAAAATTATGTTCAGCCAGTAAAAATCCATAGCGCTCTTTCAGCGAATTAAAGCCAGGATTAAAGTCTTTCTGATTTAATAACCAAACTACATCCTTAGCTATATTCAATAAATTTGTGTGCTCTGGTTTTGATAAATCTAAATAATGTGGTGATATAATTGGTAGATTTTCCTCTGCTGCAAATAATTTACAGTTATGAATTTGATTCCGTGCGGCTACTGTGCTATCTTCTAAAAAAACCACATGAGTAGGACAAACCTCGACACCTGGTAGTTGATGAAGCCGATGCCAATATGTCTCACCGAACTGCTTCCTATCTTCTTCTGCACATAAAGGACAAAATCGCAGGTACTTTGGTGAACGAATTATACTGGGTGAGATGCCTGATGATTGATGGATTCCTCGCTGATTACTTCCTTCCATATTTTCACGGATAATCTCAACTCGCTCGGTGGGTAGAAAGGGAGAATAGAAAGGCAGTAATGTATGATTATTTATCAGTGTGTCAACAGTGTATAGATGTCCTTTTGGTAAAACCGAAACAAGGTGATTCAAATGCCTTGGCAAATCGATAGTTAATTTAGCTCCCCAAGTTCCAAATAGTTCTTGTGTTGTTAAGAAAGTATTTGGATATTGCGTTCTATTAGAAAAACGCGCACATATACTGTAAAGTAATTCATCAGGATATGGATCTGGAAAAAAAGCAATCATTTTGCTATCTCCTCTAGAAGATATTCTGTAGCAGAGCGGATATATCCTTTTTGCTTAAGAGCTTCATATGCAACCATACCTATTTCTGCACCAGTAGAAACGATCTTTCTTAAGCTATCTTTATCTGATGTATTTTTATTTGTTGACTCTTGATTATTTAAACTTATGTTCTGACTAATTTTTTTAGTTTTTTTAGAAATTGCCTTTACTTCTGATTGAGAAAAATTATCGGCTATATTTTGATTGGCAATATTGTTATCTTCATTATTTGTTTGATTTTTATTTATCAGAGGTGAAGAATTCAGCTTACCCACAATCTTAGAATTATTTTGGATTTTCTCTATCAAAGATAGATAATTTATAGGGTAAACATCTTCTATATTTTTGAGTGATTGGATATTACCTGTTTTCAAAGCTAACAAAATTGGTTGTGCTAGGCGAAGGCTATCCTGTGCTACAGACCTAATTATACTTTCAGTAATAACTTCTTTTTCTGTTGTTATTGCTCTCACCTGTGCCAACATATAAACTTTGACAGCAAAGTCAGTAATACCTTGAGTAACCTCATACAAAGCATGACAAATTTTTGGGTTTGGCAAACATGATTTCCGAACAAATTGGTATCGCCAAAGTGATTCAACAAATAAATCCCAAACTTCATCTTCTGCCATTCTGTCCCACACTAAATCACCTTGGCCACTTGCTCGACGAGTTTGTCGGAATTCTCCACTCAAAACTGACATAGCTTTGTAAGTTCCAACCAAAACAACAGGGATACCAATTGTATTGACAAGTTGAACAAAGAAATTGAGCATTTTCTTGGAACCACCACTTTTAGCTTCGCTAAGATGTTGAATTTCATCTATTACCAAAACTCCGATACAGTGCAGTGACGCTATACGAGCCATAAAGGGTATTAACTCATCAACTGTGCGTTTACTCCCTGCGTAGTGTTTAGAGTAGTGTGTCCCCATAAGATCATCAATTGCATGAAAGAAGTTAAGGCACAGACCTTTAATTGAGCCATCAAAGGGGCAATCAAGTTTCAGCCAAACAATTTGCATGAGAGTGAAATTTCGATTGCGATATTGGCTGTGAACAATTACTTGGGGATAGAGTGAAAGAATAGCTTCAATAGCAGTGGTCTTACCAACACCGCTAATACCAATTATGGTGAAACCTGTTGCTGTTGAGCGCAGATGATTTTTAGGCACAGACTCAGGATTCAAAGTATCTATCCGCTGTTGAAAATCTCTCCAAAAATCTGCCGTTAAGGGATTGCGTGCTTGATATCCTGCTCGAATCATCCGCGAAAATCGCTGCTCTAAGTCTAAATGGATTGGTAATGGTTCAAAAAATTGGAGTACGTTCTGCACTAAATGTAAGCGTAGATGATTTGGTAGTAATCGCTCCTCTTCACTATATTTGGGATAACGTGCTAGAAGCCTCATAGCTTCTTCTTCCGATAATATTAAGGGCAAAGCCTCGATAAGTGGATTGTCGCGATAGCTGGCAATTAATGGGTCACGGTATGAAGCTGGTACGATCTGTCCCTTACCAACTAAAAGTGACGGTACGGAATTATTACTTGTCATTGTTCCAGTTTTTCTCCCGAAGTTTGCGTAATTTATCGATAGGCTTTGGTGGAGCTACATAACCTTCGTCCTCCTCTTCTGGTTCAGTGGCTGAAGGCATTGAAATTACTTTCCCTGGTTGATTGGAAATTTCTTTAACCCCTAGTTGCCATGCTTGTACTTCTCGTTCGTTCTCACGCTCCAACTTGCGATTGTCTCGAATGCTTTGGAGGCGCGATTGTTTACTCTGTCCAGTAAAGGCTTTCTCAGTCTGCTCTTTACCTTCAGCAACAATTTTGTCTATTTGGGCATGGAAATCTGCTTTTGCCTGGTATTGGCGAGTTTTGGCTGCGTCCTTCGCTTGTTTTTGCAATTCAAAGTAGTCAATGGCTTCATGCCAGTCTCGCTGCTGAAATGTCTTTTGAGTTTCGATGAGTTGGCAAGGCTCTAATTTTCTACTGTCATCGAGACGCAAGTAGATTATGTCGAGCCTACGAGGATCGTAGGCAATAGGAATTTTCCATCTGCGATTTACTCTAGCTTTGACAAACCACTGTTCCCGTAGAGCTAGTTCACATGTGTAGTAAAGGCCTTTATAGTAGATGCCTTGATAAGTCACAGAAGCCTCATCTGTAGGTAGCAGATTTAAGCGCACAATATCAGGTGCTATTTGGCGTAGATGACCGCTTCGATTTTGGACTCCCCAGTACCAGAGGTCGATTGGGTATGGGTCAACATATTCTTGGATCATGAACTCGTCCATTCGATACCAGTCCATCCGGTTTTCTTTGTTATGGTCAAGGATGCAATTGATTATCAGTTGTCGGAACTGGCGAAGGTCTAAGATTGCATCTAGCCGATAGTCATGGTCACCTCTTTCTCTTTTTCGATAGACTGCTCCAGGTATCCAACGAATCATTTTGTCATTGCTGAGACGGAAATTTCTCTCCACAATACCTTTCCAGTCGGCTCTGTATGGAGGTGTATTGGATACCCTTATGTTGAGAGCGTTTACTAGATTGTCAGCGTTGTAACCTTCGAGTTCACCTCTATCTGCAAGGATGGCTTCAGGAAGGTGATGACTAGGCCAATCACTTTCATTAATTTCAATGTCATACTCTTGGCAAAAAGCTACCTTATCGGCAGCAACATTTTCGAGAGCTAACATAGCGCCTAACCAACTGGGGCCTTCTAGACTTACGCTAAATCCTGTAATGAGTCGGCTAAAAGTATCGATGACAAAGTAAATGACAGGACGACCAATAATGCGATTTCTGTCTAAGGAACTGACTAAGTAAATGTCGCCGATGGTAGCATCAATTTGATAGACTGACCCTGGCCCATAGGCCATCTGCGTTGAATCTCCAAGTACAGATCTGTGACGCAAATTGAATCGACGCTTACCTTCACGCGAAATTGTTTCCTGAGTAATATCTCGTTCTTTTTCATACCAATATCGGAACTGAGCAAATGTGGGAAGTTCAGTAGCAGGCGGTAGCATGGGGACTAATACCCCATTCCGCATTTCATAGCCTTGATGAAAAAACTTTTCCAATGTCAATTGAAATGCATCTTTTAAAGTTCTTCCTTGACGATTTTCATAAAATGCTTTGATACCGCGATGAAAGCATTTCTTAATTTCATCGTCAACGTTGACTCCAATGGATATCTCCATTGCTTTTGAAAGCTTACTGGGACGACCACGCTTACAATTAGAAGGTTTCCTTTCTTTACCCTTTGCACCACACCTATCAAAGAGGGGAAGAAGGGCGTTTTTCGTTTGTCCTCCTTGCCAGTAACGACGCAAATAATTGTAAATAGTCTTTTTTATGCAACCTGTGCGTTCGGCTGTAGCCTCTACAAGCGGGCCACGATCGCGGGGATTAAACATTAGCTCAGTATTTCTCTCAACCAGTGGGCTAATGACTTCCCATGCCCGATCCCTACGATTGAGGTGATTCTGCGAAATCGAATTTTCGGGACGAAGCAACCCAGTGTATGGATCAACTTTAAGGATGCAAATTTCTCTAGAAGCGATCGCTATTTCTAATTCCTTGAATTTTTGCCATTTTGGAAGAGCTTTTGAGTTATTAATCTCAATAGTCACCACATCTGTACCAGACGGATCAATCCAAAGTAGGCGCTCGATATAAATTTCAGTATCAGTATTTTGCCACTCCAGCAGCATATTTACAAAGAGAGTCATCCTACACCCCATAATTCCTGCGACTGCACCAATGGATTGGCTAGAAGAACTAAAGGTTGACTAGGTTTAATTGGCTGATTCATATCAACCACCCACTGCCGATTGGCAATCAGATAACGAGTCACAGAAAGTCCAATACCTGGCTCTAGACCCAGTTTGTCATCACAATCAGCAGCTATGCTTGCTAGTGACTTTTTGCCTTCGACTACTCCCAGTGTTAAAGCTGTTGCAATTCGACGAATATTAGATTCTGACAGGGGTGACAGGTCTTCAAGGTTGAGGAAAGGGTGTAGCCAATGAACATTTCTGGCGAATGTTTCAGGAATTTCATTTTCAGTGACAATTCCCCAACTGATATCTCTGGAATGCCAATATTGGCGCTCAATTTCTAACTTTTGGATTGTGCGTTCTGATTGCAAATCTTTTGCAGACCTAAGCGTGCGGATTTGTTCGGTAACTCCAATATTCTGGCGGACAGTGATGCAGAAGTCCGCGACAATCACTACGGGTTCTTGAGTTTTTGGATCTTTGGGATGAGGTATACCGCTCTGTTCTGCGATCGCTAGTGTTTCTTCTAGAGGTAGTAGAGGATACTGCTCTCGAATATCACAAACAATAGACGACCACTCCAGTAGATAAAAATAGTTCAGTTCAAAATTGCTGTGTAAGTGATGAACTCGATTGGTTTTCCAACCTTTGATTCTGCTAGCAAGACCTTGAGATGCTACATCTTGAATCAAAAGCCAGGGTTGGTACTCAGAACCTCTACCCTGCCCACGACCTTCTTTAAGGTATCTATCAATAACTGTCTGATTTGCTGTTCTTTTGCGTTTAGCCATTCCCGCCTCCCAATTCAATTACTAGGGTTCTTCTTCAGACTGGTTTTTACACACATGTTGCGGTTGCAGTGCTACCCACAGCGTCAACTGCATTTTGCCTATGCTACAAGTTCTGAAGTGGAAGGCTACTCAATGGCTTTCTTCAAAGAGATGCTAAAAATTTTTTAATGTTGTTGAGTTGCTCTTCATCCAAAACTTGTTGGAATTTTTCCGCCACCATCTCCTTTTGTTCTGGTAAGGCAGACATAAGTAATGCTACGAGTTCAATGAAATCCTCCTGCTTAAAGGTTTTTTTTAACTTAGTTGCTGCCCGATGAGGATCTACAAAAACTGTTACTTGCTTAGTTCTCAATCCAGCTTGAACCATAGCAGCATTGACAGTTAACTCACCAGCCAGAACTTTGGCGTGTAACTCTGGATTTTTCCTACGCAACTGGCGCAGTCCAGCTTGCTTACTAGTACCAGAAGGTCTCTCTGGTTGTTCGTAACTGTGTATATCATCAACGTTTTTTTGGTAGTTGTCAATCCTTGGATTTTTTTCTGGTGCCCCAGGTTCTCTCTGGACAGCGCGGTCGAGGAGATCTAGAAGCAGTGGGTCATGGTCAGACAATCGCCAAAGTGTATCAAAATCTGTCCCTAATCCTGCGGGTGGGGGAGTTTGGATAAAATCAACAAAATACTCAAATCTCACAATTTCCCCAGTTTCTGAGATAATTCGTTCTTGCCATAACTCTTCTTCCAGGACTTGCTGAAGGAGTTGTGGCACATTGCTAACTCGTTCAATAAGCGCTAAGTGAAGTAAGGTAACGATTTGATTTGTGTCTAAGGGGTTTTTTTTGGACATTTGGAGTTCTGCTATTTTTTGAAGACTCTCTTCATCTTCGCAATAGCTAAAAATTTAAGCTCACTTAGTCCTTTCTCAATTGCTACCTAAATCACATTTGACTGCTGATATCAAAAATTTCAATTTTGCATAACAAGAGGCAAAGGTTGGGGTGATGACCCAGTTTGGCAAAATCATAAGGTAGTTTCTGGAGTATGAAATTTTATAGTACTAACGTTAGTTGGGATGAAGAGAACTGTTGTAAAGATTAAAGCACACCAATAGCATTAAATTTGTCCAGCTTTAATTTTACCCACCGATCATTAGGCATAACCTTTGCATATGCACGTAAAAAGGCAATTGCTTTTCCTGCATCTCTCATTTGCTCAAAAACCATGACAAGACGCTTAAGGATGGCGGGATGGTTAGGGTTCTCACGGTTCAACAATAACAAAATCTTTGCAGCATCCTCGTACCTTGCCAGCAAACCTAGCAGAGAAGCTTTCTTCAGCAGTAAATCTGGCAAATCGCCTTCAATTACTAAACACTTTTCTACCATTCCAAAAGCTTGAGGAATTTGCCGAGTTTGTATATAGGCAGTTAACGTAATACGACAAAGGTCGCGGCCTACAGGAGACTCAACATTTAAAAAATATGGATGTGCTTCAATATCTCTTATGCAGTCAAAAAACCTTCCGTCTCTGTATGCTGCGGTAATCATCAGTAAGAAAGCATGGGGATCAGAGCTACTTGCAAACTCTGAATGCGCCACATTTTCTGCTTGAGAGTACGCTCCAGCTTGTAACAAGCGCAAAGCCTGAGTTGACCAATCTTCTGAAGGCTGTTGCTGAGCTGGCAAGATACGAATTGGTTGGTAATCGACCTGGGCGTGAGCAGCCCGTCTAAATGCGATTGCCATCTCCGAGAGTGATTCCCAACGATTTGCTGGCTCAAGGGCAAGGCAACGCAAAATAAAATGTTCTAAAGCAGGCGAAACTGAAGAGTTAATCTCACGAGGACGAGGAAAAGGTGTATGCCGAGCAACTTGGCTAAGAGTATCGTGAGGCAATCGGGCTGTTACTAGATGATAAATTAAAACCCCTAAGCTGTAGATGTCAGCTTTAAATAGAGTTTCAGCACTACGTCCTTTTACACTTGAGCCAACTATTTCAGGTGCTGAGTAAAGAATTGTTCCACCATTTTCGCGGGTTCTGGCATACATATCATCAGGTAACACGCTGCATCCAAAATCAGTTAGTTTTACCTGATCCCCAGAGACAAGAATATTTTGGGGTTTAATATCCCCGTGGGACATTCCCAGCCGGTGGAGATGTTCTACTCCAGCTAAAACTTGTTGATAAATATCGAGAATTCGCTTGTAACTAGCAACAAATCCTTGCTCTCCTTTATCGAGTAACTGAGATAAAGTCAGGCTAGGGAAATATTCCATTTCAATGACATACCATTCACGCTCTGGAGGCACTCGTCCCATCCAAAAAACTTGAATAACGTTAGGATGAAGTTCTGCTCCCACTAAGGCTGAACCTTCAGCAAGTTCTTCATTTGTTGCACTTTGCTCTTTTGGTATTTTTACCGCCACAATTTGATTATCTTCTAGGCGTTGCGATCGCCAAACCCAACCATAAGAACCATCGCCTAAACATTCGAGCAGTTCGTAGCGATCGCCTAACCGCCGATCAGGCCGTGGAATAAAAAATTTAGATTTGCGACTCATCAGTTTTCTCGCAGAATAATGTCTGATAGGTACAATAAACTGTTGCTGTTTTCTCTCATGACGAATTCAAGCAAAAGGAACTGCCCCTTACTGCTACCTCTCACTCGCTCTTTTGCCTGAGTTTCAAATCCGCTTTCAATAATTTGCAGTAAGTCTGCGTGCTTGGGCGGTGAAACAGTTGTTTTTCTCCAGTAAGCCAACAGTAAGATTTGTGCAGTTTCGTGCCAACGATGCTGTGCTAGGAGTAAATTTTTCGCTTTATCTTCTAACTTGTACTGTTCGTTTTTGTTGCTGTAACGCTCAAATTCAGCAATCAAAAAAGGCGAATGACTAATTTTGTCAAACCAAACCGCATCTGGGCGTACATCATCCCCAATACGAGCGTAATTTCCTTGTTGTAAAGCCGGAATCTCTGCAACTCCTACGTAGCCAAGATGATTGCCTAGTAGGGCTAAGAAGGTCATTCCAAGACTGTGAATTGAGAAACTAAAATCTTTAACTCCCCAATTCTCAGTCCAGATTGGTAGCAATTCTTGAGCCGTGGTTAAATTTTGTAGTTCTGTTATGGTGCTTTCCAGGAGATTAGCCATTGAATCTTCCCCACAGATTCAGAACTTCTGGTGATTGCCCACCATGAACCAGTGCTTTAGTACCAATTTTGACTAACAAAGGTGCGGGAATTGAACGTCCACAAATCAATGCTTCCCCAGTAGAAAGGCTGGGTAATTCCTCAATGTCAGCTTTGCTCACCATATCCGAAGTTTTAGTAATAAACCTCTGGTCATCTGGGTTTTTCAAGCGCATCGCAATTAAAGTATTGCATTGGGAAGTAACATCAGAATCTAGTTTTGAAGGACGCTGGCTAACAATGGCGAACCCAACGCCAAATTTGCGTCCCTCACTAGCAATTTTCTTAATAATGCGGTGGCTTACTGCTGCTTCTCCTGCGGGTGCAAAGTTGTGTCCTTCTTCGTAAACTAAAAAACAAGGACGAATGCGGTCTGTTTTACTAGCAGCACCGCGCAGAATTTCACTAGAAATTAAGGCTGTAATAATTTGTTTTGCTGTATCACTTAAGCCTTGTAGGTCAATCACTACTAGTCTGCCGCGTTTATCACTGGGTCGGCCTACCATTTCATATATATCTGTAGGTCGCGCCAGGGCTGCGGAGTAAAAACTTTGAGCTTCATTTAGAACCCGTGATAGCTTCATAGAAGCAACAGCCGCACTGCGACTATTAAGGGCGGTAGCCTCAGCAGAACTTAGTTCTTCCCACTCGCGCAACTTTTCTATTCCATCTCCCAAGTAGTAGCGTAAAGAGTTAATATCTCTGGGTTCGGTAGTTTCGTTGTTTTTCCAGTAACGAATTGCTACATCAAGAACGCGCTGTTGTGGTTCTGTTAAACCAGGAAGAATTTCGCTCACATCATCCATTTCAAAGCGGTCAAATTGCAGAGCTAATTCTTTATTTTTCCCTGCATACTTTTCCCGAAATGAAGTATTTTGAGGTGTGTAAACCACTACTCCCGCACCAGCCTCAATTAATCGCTTAAAGTTTTCTTGGATTTCGGGAATAGTTTTGCGATCGCGGGGGTCATCAAGATTGTTAAAGTCAAGGTTGAATTGCAAATTGCCACCTTGCAAAGCACGGCCATATTCGCCGTGGGGGTCAAAAACAACAACTGTGCCATTGTTGAGGGTGACAATACGCTCAATAATGCGACCGACTGTGTAAGATTTTCCAGAACCTGTCATTGCCAAAACTGCTAGGTGTTCTGTAACCAAGCGGTTAACGTCCAAATATACAGGAACAATATTGTCGCCAGATTCATAACCTACCAAGTTGCCTATATGTAAACTGGTTTGTTCATCAAATTCGTAGAATGAGCTAAGAAATTGATAATCTACAGTTTCCACTTTTGCACCAGGGTCAAGCGCACGGCGAGGAATTTTGATTTGACCTGTGTATGGGTCTTTGTAACCAACAAGTTCGAGTTTGGCAGCTACTCGTTCTCCTGTAATTTGAGCGCCAGGTAGTAGTTCTAAATCTGTGAGCGATTGCCCCATCTCTGAGTTGTAGAGAACATTTGTGCGGATAATACTATTAATTCTCCCCAAAACATTAATTTCTGGCTCCTCTTGCCGTTCTTGGTGGCAGATGCGAACA
The DNA here is from genome assembly GCF_963920935.1 of Nostoc sp. CCY 9925. Taxonomy (NCBI): domain Bacteria; kingdom Bacillati; phylum Cyanobacteriota; class Cyanophyceae; order Nostocales; family Nostocaceae; genus Nostoc; species Nostoc sp. CCY 9925. The sequence continues at coordinate 12,430 of NZ_CAWUDO010000023.1, forward strand.
AATTCGCCGCGTCTACCAGCAAAGGATGAAGAAAGAATCATTGTGAGATTGTTGGGATCGCCAGTGTTGCCTACTAATTTGCCAAGAATTTGATGTTTCATTGCCATTTATGCAGATAATTAAACAAAATCATCTAAATCTGATAGCCATAAATCCTCGACTTCACGCCGTCTAATTTCTGCTTGTAGGCTTTGACTATAATATTCGAGGAAATTATCTAAAGCGTTTTGTTCTCGTTCTGCCAACTGGATTGGTAAAGGAGCGGCTTGTGACCCACCAGTTAGTGTGAGTGCCATGATTTGAGAACAAATTATGTCCAGGTTTTTCTGGTTCCAGTGAGGTTCATCCCCAATTAACTGGAGTAATTGCGGAGTATTTGTTTGTGCAGCTTTGAAATGATAACCAAGCACTCCTAATGAAGTGACATCGCTGGGTTCCATGCGAGGTGTTTGTACACTCATGCGGAAAGCTGCGGTGCGCGTGTAACTGTTGAGAATGCCGTAAATAAAACGTCTTTCACCAATGCCTGCGATCGCTTCTTCCGATCCAATAATTTGATGAGTCAGATTTGCATCGACTCCCTCAGTATTCAAGATGTGTTTGCGCCCCTCGGCTGTGCGTAAGTCTTGCTGGGCAATATGAACTATGGCACCGTAACGCTCTGATGCTAAACCTACAACAGCAGTACCATTAGGATTCCAAGGCTGAAGTTTTTTGCGGTGCTTTGACCAGAAATTAGAAATTGCCTGAATTGCACTATCAAAAGCAGCGCGATAACTTGCGTAACTTTCTGCTTCTCGCAGAGGAACCATGCTCCGGTCTAGCACCAGTGGACAATCCAGCAAAATCAGGTCATAGGGATTTTGCGATCGCATTGCCCGATCTGCCATCTCGTAAGCTTGACGCACACCAATAAGCTGTAAGCGTTTTGACTGGTTTTCGTAATTGATATCATCCAGTTCGCAAGTGCTATCCTGACCAACTGTGGATATTACGTTGTCATCAACGGCTAAATCGACACGAACCGCAGCCGCAGCATAAAGAAAACCCCCTATAGTTTTTGTACTTGTGGCTTTAGTAGAAATTCCTGCTACGCGGACATTTAAGGGATTAGGGCGATCAACTGAACGCACTAAGCCTGCTTGGAAGAATAAGGGCGCGACACGTTCAATATCTCTAATTTGCTTTAAGATGCGACCAACTGTTCCTGGCAGGTTAATCTGTGATTGAATAGCCAGAGTTTGTACCAGCGATCGCCCCTGTGTGTTAAATGTTAGTGTCATCGGGCTAATGCCTCCAGTTCTTCTGCATAAGCTAAATAGGGACTTTGACGAATTACATCTATGCCGCTTTCTGTTAACTGAACTCCTCTCACTAATCCCTGAGATTGCAAGTCTGATAAATAGGTTTGGGCTGTATTTCTATCTAGAGAGAAAATCGTTGAACTTTGTAATGCTGTTAGTGCTGTTGCCGCATCAGCAAATTTTTGTGAGAGCAAGTGAAGCATTACTGTAAAGTGTTCTGGTTTTAGTTGAAATGCGGTTTCGTCTACAGTATGATTCTCAACAGGTTGACCAGCCAAACTGTGTATTTTCTCTAGCCATTTTTGTAGTTCCTGTTCTTTGTCTAGAACGGCTAAAGACCATATTGGTAGACAGGTTATAGCAAAAATTCCAGAGTGGGGATGCTTGCGATAGTAAGCAGTATTGATGCTCATGTCTTCCCAAGCGCCGCCAATTTCGCTGGCAATTTGTAATTGTCCTTGCAGTTCGTAATCTACTTCTGGAGCTAGTGCTTGAAGTAGTGGCATATCTTGTTGTGGTTTTACACCAGAAGACCGCCGTATTTCCCAGCTACAGGGAGTAGAACATTTCTTGGTTTCAAAGGGAGGAATTAACAATAGTGTCCTTCCTGGTTCCTGCGACCAGTTGTACCAGTCCTGTTGCTGTTGTTCAGCAGCTTCTTGAAAATCACTGCCAAAAATTAAGCACAAACCAGAAGATGGTAGTTGATGTTCAACAGGTTGAGCAGCAATCACATTTTGTAAAATACGTCGGCGGCGATGGGTTGCTAGAGTAGCGACTAACCAGAAGGCGGTGTTCATAATGTTTTTCCTCCCAGCCGATAGGTGCGAACGAGGAATCGTTGATTTACTAGATTTTTTTCTTCATCTGCTGTTAATTGGGGGTCACTTCCTGAATTTATGGCAGTGATAATTTCTTGCCAACGGTCAAAGGGAATGCCTGTAAGCGCAAGGATTTCTTCTGCTGTTTGTAAGCATTCTTGACGGCGTTGTTCTTTGAGTGCGATCGCTGCCTTTAAACTTCCTGTTGCTTCTAACTCTGTTAGAGTTAATGGATTAAACAAAGGTCTCCCTTGTATTTGTAGTAAAGCATTCACGCTCTGTTCTAGAGATTGCAGGCTGATGTCGTTTAACAGCTGCTTGTAATAACCTGTAATTGCGTTCTCTAAAGTGACAATTTGGCCTGAAAGAGCATCTAATCTGTTTCTTGCTTCTTTTGGCAGTTCTACAGCTGCATCCATTAATGGTTTGAAGTTACCCAGCTTTGCTGGTTTATCATAGGTGGAGTCATTCCGCAGACGTTCGGCTTTTTCTTCTTGTATGTCGAGCAAAGCGTCTTCAATCAGGTCAGGCTGCTCTGATAATTTGTTAATTGGTGGTAAATTTTGAGGATAATCGAAATCCCCAGGCACATCATCTAGTACAGTTTGCAATTTTTGCAGTCTATTTTTGACATCAACAAATCTGCTTTTTATTTGTTCATATCCTTGTTTAGTGCGACGGAATCCGCTCACAATTGAGCCGTCTATTTCTCTTAAAAGAGTTAATTTTTGCAAGCTAAGGTCAATACCTACTTCTCGTCCTAGCTGTGATAACTTTTCAGTAGCATCAGCAACTTTTAAATCCTTGAGATACTGTCCAAGGGTATCTACTTCTGTTAATTGTTGGCGACCTGTACTGCCTTGGGGAAGGCTCAAGTGCAATGCTCCATCTAAAATATCACGAACTTTTTCTAAAGTTAGAGTAAATAGAGATGTTGGAAAGTAAGGTATTGTGTGAACTTCTACCTTCATTTCTTCTTTAAGTGAATCAATGCGATCGCAAATTATTTCTGCAACATCATTTACCAATTTGGCGAAAATTTCAGCGCGGCGAATGCGTTCCCATAAGGGTTTTGAATCATCCTCAAAATTGAGGGTTTTAATGTTGTAATCCGATTGCAGGCTTTCGTACTCATCCCGCAAATAGACAGAACTAATATTTTGCAGCAATGATAGACGATGCTTTGCTGCTGTAATCAGAATATTTTGTTGATTTTCAAAATCTGTAACATGAGAGTATTGGTTAATCTCGGCTGCTTCTAATGCTGATAAAGACTTTTTAGCTTCTTCTATTTTTGCTTTAGCCTGTCTAGTTTTTGAACCAACACGGTAACTGTTTAAAGAAAAATATTCACTTACTTTCCCCTCCCCATACACTGATTCCATTTTCTGAACTATTTGTGGGTAGTCATTCTGTAACCAGTTTTCAGCTTCGTTAATCAGGTTGTCTAATTCACTACGAGTTTTCAGGCTATATTTTTTATCTTTACCGCCTGTAACATCTGGGTCAATTTTGGCAAACTCTAGTTCACAAGCTAAAGCCATCCAATCAATGAAAATATCTTTGGGTTTTGCACCTTCCCATAGATAACCCCAAAACCATTCTTGTTCTGCTGCTTCTAAAGTCCAGGAATCTCCTTTTAATAGACGGTTAATAATTTTTTTCACGAAAGGTGGAAATACTGCATTTGCGGCATCATCTAGCCTATCAAATAGCCAAGCACGCTCTTCTGGTTCATAGCCTTGTTTTTGGGCTTTAGGAGTAATTCCTAGTTTGCTCAAAACAGCTACTAATTTTTCTAAATCTATGCCACTGCTGCGATCCAAACGTACTACTTGAGGTGAATTTTGTTCTATCAGTAAATAACGCCAAGCCTTAAATAGTAATTCTTTCTCGTCATCTTTTAATTTACCGCTAGGACGCAACGGATAAGCAATCGCACCTTGCTCATGTAGTTTTCTCCGCCATTTGTGAATTTCTTGCATTAAAGGCCGGGATAAAGATAAAATCCGGTTATAAAATGCTGTGGTGAAACCTTGAATATCTATTTTGAATCCCATAGAAGCTGAGGTCGGGATTCCTATTTGATGCAATACAAATTCTTCGCTATCTGATAGCTGATACAGTAACAAGTATTGATGGGCATTTTTGAGAACATCTGTTGAGGGTTTAGCAAACAGATCCACCAAAGCACGGGAAGATGTAAAAGCTAAAACAGGAGTTCGCCCTTCCTGAATAAACTGTGTTGCTGCTTGGCTGCACAGTAGCTCTAGTTCTTCTTCATTGTTGACCCAAGCGAGAATCAGTCTACCTTGAGGATGCAGCTTGAGTGCATCGCAACTCATCAGCCCCCCATTTCTTCCGCTAGCAGTAGCAATTGCTATAACATCTTTTAGCCCTGAGCTAACGGGGTTGTAGTTCCAGTTCTCATCTAGAAGACGCATTACCCCTGTGAGAATTTGAATGGCTTTGTCAGAGCGAGATTGCGGCTCAAGCTGCTTTATTGCTTTTTCGTGAGCATTATTAAAGTCTGGATCTCTAAATATTAAAGAATTGCGGCTTTGTTTGCGGTAACGCAAATTCAGCCGTCCTAACATGGCAATACTAGGGCCAATATGTGTTGCTTGGGATTCTTCTAAATCTTGTTCCCCTATAAGATTTCGCCACAATGCGCGTGCTGCATCTTCAGCCGCAGCATGGGGATAAAGTAAGCTGACTAATTGAACAAAATCATTTCTTCGTAGAGGAATTAAAAGATTATATTTGCCCTGATTATTCTGGCTATTGCGGCTTTCGTGAATAGCGTAGGTGCTGAGGTTAGCCAACAACTGTCTCAGGTCAAGGGGCTGATCTACTCCGTTTAATTTCCAAGTGTTTAGCTCCCGAAAAAACTTGCCTTCTCTGAGAGCTTTAGTGCAATCGACTTCATCCCACTCTACCCGGCGATAGCGCAAGGCGATCGCTTCATCATACTCGTTCACCCCTGTTAACAGAGCATTCAGTTCTTCTGGTTGCCATTGTGTCAAAGGAACTGGTAATTGTTCGTAGAGTAACTTTTGGGCTGCTGGTAAATAAGCTTTATCTATTTTCAGTTCATTAATAGCGTTATGGTCTAGGATGTACTGGCTAATGCGGTTGGATTTTGTCACCGCATCATCAAAAAGTTCCGCAACACTTGGCGGATCTGCTTGATTATGAGAAGTTGGTTTGCTTTGTCCTGCTTTAATGCGAAGGCGGCGATCGCGTAGAATTTGATCTACGTTAGCCATAATCACGTTAAACCAGCCAAAGTTACCGCCACTCATAGCATAAGCAGCTTCAACTAAGCCGTCGGGATAAGTTTCACTTAAACGTCCTTGTTGTTTCAGTAGGTTGACAAAATCGCTCACATCTGCAAAAGCATTTTGTGCAAGTTCCACTATCTCAAAACGTCGCGCTGTAGATTGAATCTCTCGCAGTTCATCGCCAATAGCTGGAGAACATAAAGCTACGTATCGCAACCAAGGTAATTTACGCCGGGGGTCTTCTTCTTTAATGGCTTTCCCCATCAGTTTAATTGCCCGTCCGTCTAGGTGCTTAATATCTTCATCTTCTAAGCCGTAGGTAGCAGCTTCGGCGGCAGTTTCTAGTTCATCAAGGGCAATTAATAGATATTTGATTCCAAATTGGCTTAAGTAATCGTAAGCAGCTTGGCAGAGATTTGTCACTAAATACGGGTCTTCATACAAAGTTTCATCAGAGTAATTTTTATCAACTTCCAGTGCTGCTGCTAATTTACTTTCCTCAAATCCTTTAACAATTAAGCGGTCGTAGGCTTCTTTCGCAATACTGGCTTGAATTGAATTATCAAATGTACTTTTAGCTAAGGGTAAAAGGGCTTTATACAAACCGTAGCCAAACCAGTTGTCAACGTTATGATATTCATTAGCAATTTGGCTGTAGCGGATGTAAAGACCAAGGTATTGTTCGCGGTCTGCGTCATCATTAAAAAGTTTGGCGTTAATTAAAGACCCTGCTGGGTCGCGTACTACCCAACCAGGGGAAGTATCGTTAATTTGGCTGATGAGTTCGTAGGCGAGACGAGATTTACCTACACCCCATTGGGCGATGATGGCAAAAACATGAGCGAAGCGTTCATCTTCTTGGTCTATGAGATGGATAAAATGCTGGAATTTATAAAAGAAATCTCCTTGTCCAATAATGGGATGAGTTAAAGGATAGGAAGAAATACCAGTAGCAGCCCAGTGATAGGATGAAATTGTTTGATTATTATTTAATAATTCTAAATTTTCCATATTCTTAAATTCATTACCAATAGATTTTGTAATTAGTTGAGCTACTATTTTTTATGTTTAATTTATTGTTGTTATTCTCCAATATTAGTATTTTCATCTAGAATAAAATCAATGGTTTCTCTAATCTCAGGTGCAGCATTGATTATCTTTATTTTTTTATATGCTGCCATACCATATTGACGAATCGGAGTAGCTAATAAAGCATTCAAAAAGCTATGAGGGGCAGAAATAATATCATCAAAGTCTATTGTTAAAGACTTTCCCTCAGCAATTTCAGGCATAAGTTTTTCATCTCTAATACGAATTGCTGTCATCTTATCCTCAGCATATTTACCAAAATAATTACGTACATTGATATAAAAATTTGTCTTGGCTTCGATATTAGAAGCTTCGGAAAGCTCTTGTGTGGCTGCTGTACGAAACTCAGACATCATCCTTTGTAGATTGATATCCTGCGAAATACCTAGTTTAATAGTGACGTATACTAATGTACCTGGCCAGTATGATTCTATTTTTCTTCCCGTTACATCAGTTGGTGAAATATGTACAACCCAGGGCAAACGCATCTAAATTACTCTTGATCACAACGAAGGTTAAAAACCAACGAAAAAATCAGGATTTCGCGCTTGATTATTTTTTAAGCCCCAAAGCGATCGCCTAAAATTTTCGCAATAAGCAAGAGTTAATGACATTAATTTTAGTTCTATTGAGAATAGACTTTGCTTGTTGACATGATGCGGCCGCCCTGATGTACAACCCCATCACCAGAAACAATGTGCATATCAGCATGAAGTTTACGAATAATATTACTTGAAATATATAAGCCAATACCAGCATTATTTTTTGCTTGATATGGGTTATTTTTAAGAAAAGTACCGGAAACTTGGGGCTTCAAAGCTTTTTTAATAGCTGATACATTATCATCAATTTCAGGATAAACTTGTCGAAGATGTTTTTTAATACCAATTCCAAGATCAGCTATAATAAAAGATATTTCATCTTTCTCTCTATACCAAGAAAACTGTATTATTGATGGAATTTTAGGGTTGTGTCCATGTTCTAAAGTATTGTAGAGTAATTCCGATATAACATAACGTAGAGTTTTTTCATATTCAACGTCAAATCCATCTGTATAGCTCTCAGCCTTTTCTAAAGCTGTTCTAAAATCCAAGCTATTTCTAATTGCAAAAAGCGGCTTTGAGTTGTGACTAATAAAATTTTCTTTAGGCGATTCAGAAACATAAAATAACCCATTTGCTCCCATCATTCGCCACATTTTTGATGCACCTTTACTATGCCATTTATCTACATTGTCATAATGAAATCTTACCTGGCATCCATTATTCCTTAAGTACCATACGTAAAGTACAAATAAGGATAAAGCTTGATAGTTAGCTCTTAAACATTGGCTAAAATCTATTACAACTTCTTGATTTTTTAAGTTCCAGTCAAATATGGATAGAACTCTATTAAAGTCATATGCACCATGATAGGTAAATGCCAAAGTATAAGGAAGTTTAATTAAAAATTGTTCGGGTCTATTCATAGTTTAGTTTTTAGGTTTAAAAGCTTGAAATAAAGTGTCAAATTCTGGGTGAATACTCCAGTTAACTAATTTGCGTTGTCTGTCGCCAAATAATCCTCTGCCATGTCTTGCTTGCCCTGGTTCGGCGGCGTGTAGTTCAATTGCGCCTTTTGTCAAAGCTGCACTCAGCAACTCATCCATCCATTTTTCAAAGCTACTGCCAGTTTCTAAAGCTGAGGCGATCGCAGTTTTTTCAGCCAGTGATCGCATAACGGGTTCGATGGGCGAAAATCCGCGAATATCGGCGTAGGTGCTGGTAGCAGACTGAAGTTGAGTGCTGGGAGAGTTAGCTAATGGTGATAAAATAGCTAGTTCTGATTGATGTAATAAATATGACGGTAAATTTAATTGCCCATTTCGTAGCCAATCGATACTATCGAGCAGATATAATGGTGCTTTTAATGATATTAGAGATAATTGCTTTTGGGTAAATTTAATATTTATATTGTAGCTATTATTGCTTTTGTCGTTAGTATTTTTGCTTCTGTTGTTTTGTAGTAGAGGGCTAGAAGCTGAACTCAGCCAAGCACCAAGGCAAGCGTTTTCTATATCTTTTGTCCAGTTTGGGGATGTTGAATTTACCTGAATGGGTTTCTGCCAATGAATCAGTTGCCAATCGCCTAAAGTCAGGTGCAGCAGTAGAACACGTAACCAAACACTCCATTTCAATAAATGCACGGCTAGGGCTTCGAGGGTTTTTTGGGTGTCGTTGTCGCGCCAGAGGTTGAGGAGTAATTGCGCTTCATCAGCTAATTTCCAGTTTTTACTGGCGGGGATTTGTTCTAAAAAGCCCACACCAAGGATTTTCGCGGGTTTACTTGTACTGTCCAGCCCAAAAAGTCCGGGAGTGCTACGGCGGGAAACTGTATTAGTAAGATGCTGTTCCCAGGTTGACCAGTAACCGGAAAATGTGGTTTTTTCTGACTTTGCCAGAATAGCTAATGCCCGTAACCAAGCTTCTGGGTCGCGGGGTTCTGACCAAAAGGAGGGAGGCGCAAGTAGGATTGACATTTTCTTGCTCATGTGGTGCTGACCTCCAACAGCGCAGTATTGCCAGTAGTGGCAAGTTTTTCTTTTACCCAGCGATCGCAGGTATTGCGAATCGCAGAGGTGATATGATTACTCAGGCGAATAAAAGATTTACTGCCTAATACGCGATAGCAGCTATCAGAAAATTCGGGGTGAATGACGTAACCAGAACGTTGTCTACTTGTACCAGTTTGGAAACGCCAAACTTTCTGATGCAATAAGTTGTTGATTAAAGGTGCAAGTTGGTTATCAAGTTCTGTTGTGGATAAGTTGGGTGTAAGTATGTCAACTCCTAACTGATTTAAGACCAGTAGTAGTAGTTCAGCGAGGCTACCGCAAATCACCTCTTCGCCAAGCGGGGTAGTAATGACGACTAGCACTTGCGTAGGCTCGTAAAATTGGGATAGTTGGCTAGATTCAAGTTCTAGAGATAATTTGCCAGAGATGCGTTCTGCTGCCCAGGCTTCTTGTGTAAAAACAATCTGTGCTAAAAGAAACAACCAAGGGCGGAAAAGTACCCAGCGCATAATAGCTTGGTCTGGGGTGTCCTGGTGATTGATTTCCGCAGGGGTTAATTCTCCGCACTCACCAAATAATACCGAGGAATTTGTAGCTAGTAATTTAGGGCTTTCCGCAGTGGGTAAACGCAGCAACCGTCCCCGCACCCAATTAATCGCAGGGTTGAGGAAGTCGATATCTGGGAGAGAATTTGCAGGTGTTCCCTGTTTTCCTTCTACTAAGGAGGCGGTAGCACCGAAGACGCGCTGCAATTTCGGTGTAGCTTGGGCTTGTTCGGCTGGGACTTCAAAAATGATGCGTTCTATTTCGCTGTACTTGGTAGCGGTGAGGGCTGCTTGGGGCAATAATTTCAGTAATGTTTCAGCAGCTTGTCCTAAGGTTGTGATAGCTTCGCAAAGTCCTTGAGTATCCCGTCTTGTACCTAGTTCTTGCAATCGGGCGGCGATAATTTTACCCCAGGCTTGGCGGATTTCTGGTTCGCAACTGAGGAGTGCGGCGACTGTTTCCGATAGGCTGGGTAAGGTTTGCAATAATTGAACAGTGGTGGGGGTGGCGACAGCGCGGTTAGTATTGGCGGATGTTGTCCACAGTCCCAGAGTTTCACCTGTTTTTAGGGGGCTAATGTCTGCGGCGGGAACTTCGCCTGTTGTCAGAAGTTGTTCGAGAGAACGGATGATGGTTGGGGAAACAATCATTTTTCCCTCTCAGTATCGAAATCAAATTTTTGTTCTAATCTGTCCTGTTCTTCTTTTAGCCACTTTTTGAGAGTTTCTTCTGAGGGGAGTGCAACTAAGTAGCGAGACACAAATAATTGATTATCTAATCCCGCAGTGGCATAATGAACAGCTTCGGCATCTTTTTCGGCACACAGGAGAATCCCGACAGGAGGGTTTTCATGAGGATAGGTGACATTCTCTTTTAAATAGTTGAGGTAGAAGTTCATCTGTCCAGCGTAATCGTGACGGAACTTCCCTAGCTTTAAGTCAATGGCAATCAGGCATCGTAAAGCACGATGGTAGAATAAGAGGTCAATAAAATAATGTTCTGCGTCTACTGTGATGCGATACTGGCGGTCAACAAAGCAAAAATCCCGGCCCAGTTCGTGCATAAAGTCTTGCAAATGGTCAATTAAAGCCTGTTCTAACTCAGATTCCGAGTAGGTATTTCGTTCTTCTAGTCCCAAAAATTCTAAAACGTAGGGGTCGCGCAACACATTTTTAGGACTATCAAGGATTTGTCCCTGATTAGCAAGAGCAAGCACAGCATCTTTATCTTTAGATAGACCTACCCTTTCATAAAGCATACTGTTCATTTGACGCTTAAGTTCTCTGATTGACCAGTTACCTTTTATACATTCAAGTTCATAAAAAGCACGTTTAGTAGTATCTTCAATCCGAGTTAATTCCAGCATATGAGACCAAGACAGGGAGGTAAACAAACGTTGGTAGTAGCCGTTGTCTTGCCATGACAGCGAAGGTTGCTGTTGCTCGCGTGCTTCCAGTGCTGGGAATAGATTTTGTGGTATCGTTTTAAATTCGGCAGACACTGTCTGCCGAATTGGGAGATTGCTTACTGGTAAACTGATTAGGGGAAGAAAAGCAGATAAATTTTCATTCTTAGCCAAGCCTGGATAAGTTAAGGCAAATTGTCGAAAATTTTTTAAATTTCGGTCTGATAGTCCTTCAATACTGCGATGTTTTAAATCATCGGCTAGTTTTTTTATTAGTTGTGTACCATATGCGGCTCGGTCTACCCCATTTTGTTCATACTCAACAATATAAGCACCGATAAACCAGTTGCGAATTGTTTGAATTTGGTTTATTGCTCTTACAACTGCTGTTTGCGCTGTATTATTAATATGGCTAATATCGTTGATTAGTTCTTCGTAGTTCATTAATCCGTAGTTCATTAAAGTTTTTTAGGAATAACTGCATATTCGCTGGCATTTGTGGGAGATTCGCTGACAATTCCGGCTAAGTTAAGCAGTTTAGACAAGTTTTTGCTGGTCAGTTTTTCTTCTAGTGCTTCTTGGATGAGGCTATCTAAGGTTTGTTTGGGATTATCTTGTAAGTATTCCTCTAGTTGTTGGGCTAGGGTATCAGGTAGGTTGATTGTGCATTTCATAGATTTGGGGAATGGAGAACGGGTGATTTTTCTGTGATTCTCTGTTTTGAATTTAGAATTTATTCGCCTTGTTCATCAGCTTTTAATTGGTCAATTGTTTGATAGAGAAGGTCTAAGTCGGGAAATAAGGGGGGTTCGTCTTTGATGTCGTAGCCTTTGCGGGTGAGGCGTGAGAGGATGGCTTTGTCTGGTTCTCTGTCGCCTTTTTGTAGTGCTTCTTGGGCGATTTTGAGTTCTTCTTCAGTCAGTTTGCCTTCGATGAGGGCTTCAACTAGGAGTTTTGCGGCGGTGGTAAATTTTTCACTAAAACTCTTCGTCGCAAGTCTATTCTGTCTCAAACTAACTATTTTTTCTTGGAAATCTTTAGGCGGTACAACTATCAGGTTATTTCCTGTTTCCTCTAGATTCATATTTAGTTGAACCGCGCCATTAGCCATGCGCTGACTTTGAATTTTACCTACTTCCGTATTTAAAAATTCAGCTAAAAAGTGAGGCAAGATTTCATTGTTACAGTCAATTGTAACTACTGCTGCATTGAGATTAACTTCTTTGTATTCATCTGATTCAAAAACAGCAGCCCTACCTATTGTCCCTCGTACTGAAAGTAAGACACTATTTTGTTTGACAGTGTGGCTTGCTAATTCTTTATGTTTTTTGGGAGTAATATAAACGCAATCTGTTAAATCACACTCTCCATCAATTAAATTAATTGCACGAATTACAGGAACACCTATATTGACATAATCACTTGTTGAAACACCCCAACCTCCTGGGCCATCTTTGATCCGAAGGGAAATGTTAGCAAGTCGTTTATAGGGCCACTGACTACCCCGTATTTCTGCATCAGCCCACAGTCCTAAAGGTGTATAAAACTCATACTCTAATCTGTTCGCTGTCAAAACATCCGAATTAATACGATGGTGTTTGCTAGGGCGAGGCTTTGGATTGCTATAAAAACATTCCTGCATCTTATCTTGAATGTCTGCTGCTAATATTCGCGATCGGTCTCTCAACCTCTCCGCCAACCTCACCTTATCCCCTATGTATGTTTGAGCATGAATTATAGGTGTTGGGATAGGAATCTCTCGTAAATCTTCTAAATTAATACCAGCTTGAACTGCACCTGATACATAACGATTCAGTTGCCTATAGCCAATGGAACTAATGAGATAGCTCAAAAGAAAATAAAAATCAAATTTTTTCGTTGTATTAGGTCTGAAGCGAGCAATATGTTGATTTATATTTAGTCTTACTGAAGAAAGCTTCGGAATAATGGCTGCACGTCCAACATAACCTCCAATGGCAATTAAAATATCTCCTTCACAGCACTCTGAACGTTGATATTCCAAAAACTGCTCTTCAGCAATTCCTTCACAAGAGTCAATATCCAAAAATGGATCTTCAAAATTTTGAATCCTTACTAGTTTAAAGTTAGATTCAACAAACCGTGGTTTTAAAACGCCATATGAAATTTTAGTATCACGATAACGCAAATCATCTAAACGAGTTGTTTTAAATTTATTAATTTCTGCAACATCTTTTAGATTTTGTGGGTGGTAAAATTGTGGATCAATCCGATTTCGCAAGTCTATCCAAGAAGCTCTAGAAATTTGCATAAAATTATTCTCCCCTCACATAAGCTCCTTGAATTTTTGCCAAATCATTTGGCACACCAGCACTGTAATCTTCAACGTTATTCTTAACTAAATACCCCAAAGTATCTGCCACCCCCATAAACACATCAGGCTGTGGTTCATCCTGAAAACGCTGTGGGTCTTCTTCTCTTGCTTGACGTTTTTGCAGATATAAAATGCTAGTTTTTGCACCAGTTCCCGACAACTTAAACGTATCCGATGGCAAACTAATTACCGCCTTAACTATTGCCTTCCCACCATGAAATTGACCCGTTGCCTCATCTTTTGTACCCATTATGTACTCACGCACATATTTATCCCCAGAGTTACAAAGCACCCCATCAGGCAATACAATTAATAACCTTCCTCCCGGCTTCAGCAATTGTAAACAACGGTCAATAAATAAAACTGCTGGGTCAATACTGGCAGAAACAGGCTTCCATATACCCTTACTATCCGGCTTTCCACCCATCGCCAACCCAGACACAGAAGGCTCATAAGTATAAGTTCCCGCTTTCTTGGGATTCTCTACCAAATCAGAGCGAAACTGTTGTAAAATCTTTTTCCTCGCTTCCTCATAGCTTTTTTTAGCCTTATCCTGACCTTTGCTAAACTTCGGCGTACCAAAAGGCGGGTTAGTACAAATCAAGTCATAACTACAGGGTTTAAGTTGATCAGTGATTAACGAGTCATAGGTACGAAAAATTTTTGCTTTTGGCGCACCCAACAACGCCATATTTACCCGCGCCAACGTTACCATATCTTGGGAATTGTCCGCACCAATAAAACTGTACTGGCACATATCCTGAAACAGCTTGTCACGGCGCACATCTTCAGAAGTTTCCTTCCCCAATATTTCTAGTAACGCCCGTTCTAAATAGCCCATCGCCACTGCACCAAACCCATAACTTCCACAAGCAGGGTCACAAAAGCGAAAAAGTGGCTTCCAATCTTCATCCCGCGCTGTTAGCAGTTCCGGCGTTTCTTCCTTAATATCGTGAAAAGCAATAGCCAACATCGCCTGTTTTACAGGTGCAGGAGTCAAATATACCCCCATCCCCTCCGGTTTAAACTTAGCCCGCAAAAACACATCTAACAACCGCCCCAGCACATCCGCCGCAATATTTGCCAATGTACCTTGCGTTTTCACCACCTGATCGTAATTATTAGTAACAGCCCCCAAATTTTGAATTAAATCTAATAAGGTTTCGTAGTTGCGGGGTTGTCCTAGTCGGAGGTGAGTTTGTTCATCAAAAATTGCGTGATGCTCGCCGTTATCATCTGTCACCACATAGTCAGCGTGAGATTTAAAGTAGTCAAAAGCCGCCTGAATTTGTGCTACTGCTTTTTTACCGTGTTGTTTGACGTAAGCAACGTTAAAAATTTGATTTAAATTCAGCGTTTGGTTGTCGTGCTGAAATTCTAAATTAGAACCTTCATGATGCAAGCGGAAAGATTCTAAAAACAGGATTTTTGTAACTTCCCGGATAATGTCATTAGAACTAGAAACGTTATCCCGGACGTTTTGATAAACCTGTTCATGAAATTCATCAAACCCCCGCATCAAACGGTCATACATCTTCATTGACCACCGATAAGTCGGGTCAGCCTTGATGCGTTTGTATTCGTTAATTTCTGTGAGTGTCGGGAGACGGTCAATTTCGTAAGCCGGAAAGCTTAATTCAAAGAATGTTTTATGTTCCCCATCACTAACCACACCAAACTGGGGAAACTCATCTTCTCTAGTATCAGCAGGCGGTAAGGTATAGGATTTTTGTTGAACGTATTCTGCATTTGCCTTATCCCAGTGTCCCGGTGCTAATGCTAATAGGAAAATACGGGGTGTTTCTACTCCCTGATACTGTCCCCAAACAATAGCTGCGGCTTCCTCATCCGCCGAACTCGTCAGCGTAATTAACTTATCAAAACCATCATTATTATATTGTTGGCACAGAGTCGTTAATATCTCTTGCACACCCGAAGATTCTTGTTTTGCTTCCGTTTTTGTCTTTGCCATATCCCTAATTTTGGTCAATTAACCTTTGTAACGAATGAGTCCAGGCCCGAAAACTTCCAACACAGGAGTTTCTTTTGCCAAAGCTTTGATTTGCGCCTCTGTAGTAGTAAACTTTCCTGGTAACTTGCGGCGAATTTCCGCAGCCGATATTGGTTTACCAGTATTAGAATTGACTACTTGAATAATCGCTTCCACCAGTTCTTCTTTCTCAGTCCGTTGACCTAACCTCACCAGTGGTAAATCCTCCGATACCGTGTCAACTTCCACACCATCCATACAGGCAAGAAAAAGGTGAACCTGTGTTTCTGACCAATTGCTACCAGAATTTTTAGCCAGTTCACATACTTTAGTTAGCGGTAAATTTTCGCGCTTTAATGCAGTGGTAATTTCTTCGTAAATCGCTGGTGTCATACCCATTTAAAACCCTGTGTAATTAAGTAAATGTCCCATTCCTCATTTCCTCATTTATGAACTTCCTCAAACAAAGTCTGTGCATCATTCCAAATAACTTGCCATCGTTCGTTTAACTCTCGCTGTCGCTGGTGATGGCGACGTAATAATTTTTCCCATCGCTGGCGCAGTTCTAAAGGTACATTGGGAACTGTCAAGCGTGGAATATTTGCAGGATAAGTAAACTGTTGCACAGTTCCTATTGCCATTCCTTTTAATTGAGTGCGAATAGCAGTAGTATTTAACACTAGTGCCCAAGCGCCTGGTGTTTCTCTAAACCGTAACCGTTCCAAATGGTCAGTCACGTAAATTTTGGTAGACGGTGCTTCATCAATAAAAGCCACGCGCGGGTGACTCACTAAAGTTGATAGCAATACTTCCCCAGGAGTCAGAGGTTCGCGAAAAACACGATAAAACATATGCGATAGTCGCTCACTTTCTGTTTCCTCTGGTTGCGAAAAACTTAAATCTGTTCCAATATCGCTCAACCGCAAATAATATCCCCGTTGCGGAACATCACCATGTAGGCGACTTCTCGGAATTTCATCTGCTGAAAGCAGTTTTGCTAAAGAAACCCATCCCAATTGATGTTTTAACTGGTGCAGTCGATGGGAAAGCTGGACATGAGTAGGTAATAAAGAATCATCAATTGACTCACCCGGAAAAAACCGCCCAGTTGATAATGAATCACTAGAAACTGCCTCGGACTCATCTAATTGTTTGTGTTCCTCAGCCATATAAGCTTCAACTTCACCCAGCAAGCGCACTAGCGACTCGTGATTATCCAAAATCTCATCGTTCCAATCCCAGACATTCCCCTGAAGCACACTTGCCTCCTCTACTGTCGGTAGAGGGATATGCATATTAGACAGCACCCTTAAACTGACACGAGGTAAAATAGCTGACCCTTGCCGTTGAACAAGATAAGCCTCATAAGGTTTTTGGTTCAGACAAAATGCTACCCAGACACCAAAAGGAGATTGAACACCCCTAATCAGGATGCAGTTGGCATCGACTGGGTGACGAGGTAGGCGAAAAGTTACCACCGCAGCCCGCACAGGCGGAATTTTATTCAGCACCACATCCCCAGGTTGAACACACCATTCCTCCTCCATTGTTGGTTTTTCCCAGTGTTCAGGATCAAGGCGAAATTTCATACAATCCAAGTTTGCCTGACGGTAAATAGGCGTTTCCTCAATCCTGCGATCGTAAGTATTAGTCCAAGATTGAGTACTCACCCGCCAACCTTCAAGACAGTTGCCAATTTCGCCAATTGCCTTACGGGAAATACCTCCACTAAAAATCTGCTGAGCTGATGAGCAGTATAAACCAGCACTCCAACAATCTTCTTGATGCAGAATTCCCGGTGTAATTCGAGTATGGGCTGGTGCTTTCAATTTCCTTGCCTCCACTACAGCAAATTGGCTCTTGAATTTGCCTCAAGCCAACAAATTTATCCTCCAACTGACAAGGTTAAGGTGCTGTGGAGGAATCCCATCTTAATAAATTATTCGTGCCAAACTATACCTAATTTCCGATCAATGCTAATATAGCATCTCAAGCCCAGAAAATCAAATTTAAAATTTTGTGAGTACACATGGATAAAATTCTGGGTATGCTATTCTAAAAAAACAGTCAGCAATCACCCGTGAGTCAGATAAGCGACAAATACTTGATAAGTACTGGCTACTGATTAGTAGCAATTTTTTTCATGTAGATTTGATCGTTACTGAGTAGCTGCCATAACCAAACCTTCCCAATGAATAGCCTTTCAATCGCATCTCCAAAATTTGAAAGAGAAAAATCCAATGTCAATTAAATTACCTTATCTTCGAGTAACCGATATTGGGGGGTACATCCGCTACCATTTGTGCGATCGTAGATTCAAGCTCAAACACAATAACTACGAACTTGCCAAAGAATTACCTTTTTCGGAGTTAATCTTCAGTAGCTCTCTAGATCCAGCACTGCAACTACCAGGTCGGCTTAGAGAAAATGGTTGGGAAGAATCATTGCAAGATGAGTGTTATACACACCTGACTTTGACGGCTCAGAAAACCGGGCAGAATAGTAACACATCTTGGGGTACGTTTATTCAAATATTACAAAATCTCTCCCCTGGCCAAATAGCTTACGGGCGGGAGATTTTTTTACAGGAGAGTTAGGAGTTTTTTCAGTTAGTGGGCAAAGTGCCTTTCATATTCTTATGGGCGTTTAAAAGGAAACGCTCATAAATTCATCTATTGCTACAAAAGAAGAGTTGATGTTGGCTCATCAACTCTCCCGACAATTTGATTTTTCATTTCCTACGTCAACAGGAAAAATATCAATCTAATTTTTTGTAACTCCAGGAGGAGTCCATGTCTATTCTAAACGGGGGTAATGGCCAAAAGCCACAACCTCCTAACTCTGTCCACTTGCTAGCTAAAGTGTTCTTGATTGGCATTACACTTGGTTCGGGTTTAGGTTATGGTTTTAAACAGGCAACAGATTCAATACCGCCTTCCAAGTCTAATAGCACCGACACTATAAGTGAAAAGCAAAACCTTGGGCTTGCCGAATATATTAGGCTTGAACCTGGTATGACCCTAACAGAAGTTGAGTCTATTCTTGGCCGAGGTGTTGAGGTAGAAAGGTCTGAGATAACTATGACGTATATTTGGAGAAATGCTAATAGTTCTGGCATTACCGTTCTTTTCAAAAACAAAAAACTTGAGAAAAAAAATCAATTTAATTTAAAATAAATTCATTATCTGAAGGCATTTCAGATAAATTAATAGCGAATTTTAGGTAAGTTAGAATGAAGCTGGCATTGTAGCCAGCTTTGTTTAGCTGAGGTGCTAAAGAAAGATGTGCCAGTTAGTTTCCAACTTTATTCTCTAGTTTCCAAGTTTATTATTCAGTTTCCAACTTTATTCTCGTTTTACACAATTAAATTTGATAACACGCTGTCAACGCCACTGCCAAAGCATCCGCAGCATCATCTGGCTTGGGAATATCATCTAAATCCAACTCCCGCGCCACGGCTTCTTGTACTTCAGACTTATCGGCATTGCCATACCCTGTTAAGGCTTGTTTAATTTGAGCAGGAGTAAATTCCACATAGGGAAGTCGGCGCTGTCCCAACACTAACATAACTACACCCCGCGCCTGTGCAACCAGGATAGTACTTGACATACGATAGAAGAATAGTTTCTCGATCGCCACTAAATCTGGTTGAAATTCCTCAATTACGGTGTGTAAATCATCAAACAAGGTGCATAGGCGCTGTGCCATTTCAACATCTGCTGATGTTTTGATTACCCCAAAATCCAGCATATTTACTGTAGTCTCTTGCATCTTGTTGGGAATTTGTGTACAGGTAATTGCCCCAAATCCTAAAATTGCCAGTCCTGGATCTAATCCTAAAATTCGTTTTTCCATTAAATTCACTCTTACCAAGCCAAGGTATTGTTTAACTGGGAACACTGGCAATGTTGACGACTTGCTTGTTAGCGTAATGGGATTGAAAAATATAATAGTTTCACGCCTCGTGTTTGAAACCAAGTGGTGTAGATTTTCTGTTAATTATTAGTTTGTAGCACTGCTGTGAATCATCAGGTATGTCAATTGGTTTTCTCAGACAAGCCCTCAACGCCCTGCGAAAGCAGTCGCCCTCTCGTACTTCCTATCGCGTTAACCAGTGGTTCAAATGGTTATCCCCTGGCCTATCGATTAAACGTTGGTTGTTAATCAGTGTTGGAGGTGTACTGCTAGCAATTTTGGGGTTAGCTATTTGGATTAAGCTGACCCCAATTTTTTGGATGTTCGAGTTGGTTAGGAGTTTCCTGGGAGTAATCACCGAGATCTTACCCAACTATATTAGCGGCCCTTTGGTGCTGCTTGGCGGCTTGCTGTTACTGCTTTGGGGGCAGACTCGCACCGTCGGATCGATTACTAAGGTATTAAGATCAAATGATGAAGAGGAACTCATTGATGTTCTGTTGGCGCATCGTAGATTGTACCGAGGACCGAAAATAGTAGTGATTGGCGGTGGTACGGGGCTTTCTACGTTATTAAGGGGATTAAAAACTTACAGCGCTAATATTACTGCCATTGTAACCGTAGCCGATGATGGTGGCTCTTCTGGGCGATTGCGCCAGGAATTTGGCGTACTACCACCAGGAGATATTCGCAATTGTTTAGCAGCCCTAGCAGATGAAGAAAAGTTATTAACAGAATTATTTCAATACCGCTTTCGTGCTGGAGATGGGTTAACAGGTCATAGTTTTGGCAATTTATTTTTAACAGCTATGAGTGATATTACTGGAGATTTGGAACGTGCAGTTGCAGCTAGTTCCAAAGTGCTAGCGGTGCGGGGACAAGTACTACCAGCAACTCTCAGTGATGTTCGCCTCTGGGCAGAATTAGCCGATGGTCGCCGCATTGAAGGAGAGTCTAACATTCCCAAAGCTGCCGGAAAAATTGTCAAAATTGGCTGTATTCCAGCTAATCCCCCAGCGATACCAGCAGCTATCAAGGCACTTAAAGAAGCAGATTACATTATTATTGGCCCAGGTAGCCTTTATACTAGCCTGATTCCTAATTTATTAGTACCAGAAATTGCCGATGCGATCGCCAAAGCAAAGGTTCCCCGTATCTATATCTGCAATATAATGACTCAACCAGGAGAAACTGAAGGATATACTGTTGCCGATCACATCCGAGCGATTGATGCCGCTTGTCAGCAAATACAGCTATTTGATGCTGTACTAGTACACAAAAAATCCCCCTCCGAGCAATCACTCATTCGCTACGCCCAACAAAATTCTCATCCAGTTTTCCTAGATAGAGAAGCCGTAATTGAGCTAGGACGGCGAATTGTCCCAGCTAATGTTTTATATGAAGATGAAATAGGTATTATACGTCACAATCCGCAGAAACTAGCACGAGTGTTATTGCGGTGGTACGGTAGAGCTAATCATGGAAAATAGTCATTAGTTATTCCCTCCATCTCCTTGTCCTCTTTTCATGCCCAATGCCTAATTATGAAAATTTTTCTTGCAGATACAGAGGCAACATTACGTTTAGGTATTACTCTCGGTGAATCCCTACTCCCTGGCAGTGTAATTTTACTAGAAGGTGATTTGGGCACAGGCAAAACTACCCTAGTTCAAGGCATTGGCAAGGGTTTGGGAATTACTGAACCGATTGTCAGTCCCACTTTCACTTTGATTAATGAGTACACCGAAGGACGCCTTCCCCTTTACCACCTAGATTTATATCGCCTAGAACCGCAAGAAGTTCTAAGCCTGAATTTAGAAAGTTACTGGGAAGGTGTTGAGGTGACACCAGGAATTGTGGCTATTGAATGGGCAGAACGAATGCCATACAAGCCAAATAGTTATCTGAGTATAAGTTTGACACACGGATACGAAGGCGATGTCTACGACGGGCTACGCCTACGTCAGGCAGAAATCACACCTTTCGGTTGTGCCATTGACAAAACTATTGCTGCCATTTACAGCAGAATTCAAAAGTCAGAGGTCAGAATTCAGTATGAATAGGAGTTATGCACTCCTTCTATCTACCACTACCACGCTCACCACTGTAAATCACTAACATTGTTATCTCAACCAAAAATAAAAGAGAGAATTGGTCAACAGCAGATATACGGTTCAGTTAAAGCTAAAAACGCGAGACACCAGCAGGTTGAATTACAATACACTTCGGTTAATCTTTTGAATCCGAATAGTATTGAACCTACAGTGATTGTTGCCTGAACAGTATTGAGAAATTTAAAATTAATGTTTACTAGCTTTATGGCTAAAAAATCAGTTAAAAACCTAGTTTTGACGGTTTATGATTCAAGCAAATGTTAACTGTTGTTGGGTTAAAATGAGAGGTTTGACAGAATTTAATTAGTTTAGTTGAACTGGATTAGTTTTCTACTGTCATTGCGAGAACTAATCTAAATTATTTAGCAGCTAAAGCTAGTACAGAAAAGCTAAACAACAATCAAGTTCTGCATAAGTTGTTTAACTTGTTCTAATACTTAGTATTCCCAACTTATGTTCGTAATCTATACACAAAAATAAACTAGTTTATTTTTTGAGACTAATTTTTATAATTCTAATTATCAATAATTTTTCTGAGTTACATCTGTAAATAGTACTATCTTAAACAATAAACAAGGAATTATTATCGTATTTCTACATAAAATAGCGTAGAAATACGAGAAATTTTAGAATAACTTGCCTAACATTAATATACTTACGTGGATGCACTAGTTATCTCTAATGAAAGAGGCGATCGCCTTTTTCACCTGCGGTCCATTTCCATCTCTCGTATAGTAGCTACAGCCTTTGTCAATAAAAGCAGATGTAGTATCTATTAACTGCTCAATAATCTCTTTGTGAGTGTTATCTATTTCTTCATTAACATTTTCATGGGTAAACTGATTTTTTCGCTCCTCTTGGCTTAATAAAATCCGACTATCTTTATAAGTCTCATTCGGCTTGGCTTTAAATCTCTCATTTAAATCAAATTGAAGACGTAAGTAACGCTTAGAATTGTATCCACCCATAATTTGACGGCAAATTGTACTACCAATTTCAGATGTAGGCTCCATAAAAATATCAGTCAGATGTTGTACCCAATCTAAGCCTTTCCATGTTTTTACTTGTTCATATTGATATGGTTCACCAGTTTGACCTGTACCAATAGAAAGCATAGAAATATCTTCCAGCCCCAAATTATTAAGTTTATATTGTTGCTTAATTGTTTCAGAAACTGAATTAGATTGACTTACTCTCAAAGCTAAACTCAGGGCAGCTAGAGAGGGGTTATTAGCACCAACTCCCCCATCAATATGTGGGAATACCCAATCGCCAAATTTATCTTTATCAACACATTGTAATTTATAGGGTGGAAAAAAAGTGGGAGCCGAGGCAGAAGCGGTGCATATCTCCCATAAAAAACAGTCATCATACCATCTGTCTCCGAGATCGGGATGACAATTAGTAAAAAAGGTTGTATTGCGATAAAGTGTATCGTAAGCAAGAATCAAAATAATGGGGTTTTGAATATCTTTAATTCTTTTGCTTTTATATGCATCTTTGAGAACATTAATAATACCATCATGAGAATATTTAGGTGGTGAGAATACATTAATAATTGTTTTAATGATGGATGGCAAGCTTTTGTAGCGGTCTTTTCTATCTTGGGGAAATATATCTTTACCTTTCTCTCGATAAAGTTTAATTAGTTCATCACTCTCTTTTCCCACGGCAATCCCAGCTGTTAATATAGAACCAGTAGAAGTGCCTGCAATCATATCAAAGTATTCGTGTAAAAATTCTCCTTTACCCTGAATTCTAATTTCTTGCTCTACTTGTTGAAGTATCCGTGCAGCAATAACTCCACGAATACCACCACCGTCTAAACTGAGAATTTTGAACGACATAGATAGTAATTCTCCTTGATTTTGTAATTCTGAATTCAGAATTCGTAATTAAGCGGCTTTTAGAAGTTTGTGATTTTAACTCACAATTAGTTAAAGTCAAAAGGGTAAAGAGACGGATATTCACGCTTACCCCCAATACTTGTCGGTTAAGAGGAAAAGGGAAAGTGGGAAAGAAAAACCTTTAACTTTTTACCCGAACCCAATTCCGAGTTCAAAATGCTTAACCGAGCAGTATTACCCTTACCGCCGTTCGCCCATGCCGATTTGTCGAAACTCGACTTTCTCTGACTCCTTAGAGAAGTCAAGTCAATTTATCAAACAAGTTCTAGTACCAAAGACTTTAAAAGACAAACGATTCCAAATTTAAAAAACTTACTTAAATAAACTTTTTAAATTTGGAATTTTGCACAGCAGTACTAAACTTGGCTTTGGTAGATCGAAATCTTGCCAGTCCAAGTATGACTTTGCTATATAATTACTTATGTATTACGTAAGCTTAAATAAATATTTACTACAAAAAAGTTAAAGCTTGACCCCGCACTTGGGTATTTAGCTGCCCTTTGTCATAAACAATCTCACCACCGACAATGGTGGTTACAGCCCAGCCGGTAAGGTTCCAGCCTTCAAAAGGACTCCAACCGCACTTGGTTAGCAGTTGCTCGCGCCGGACTGGACGATATGTGTTTAAATCTACAAGCACTAAATCAGCATCATAACCTGGTGCGATCGCTCCTTTTTGGGGAATACCATAAGCCACAGCAACAGCTTTGGACATCCAATTCACAACTTGGGCAACAGTACACTTTCCCTCCATCGCCGCAGTCAACATCAAAGCGAGAGAAGTTTCTACCCCAGGCATTCCTGATGGAGTATTGGGATATTCTTGTGCTTTTTCCTCTAAGGTGTGGGGCGCATGATCTGTGGCGATAAAATCAATTACGCCATCGCGCAAAGCCTCCCAGAGGACTTCATTATCATGGGGCGATCGCAAAGGTGGATTCATCTGTGCTAAAGTACCAATCTGTTCATAAGCACTAGTGTTTAACAACAAATGCTGTGGCGTTACCTCTGCCGTTACCCAACTCGGTTTATCCTGACGCAGCAACTCAGCTTCTTCGGCTGTTGACAGATGCAGAATATGTAGACGACGTTGATATTTTTTAGAAAGTTTTAATGCCAGTTGAGTTGCCAACAAAGCTGCTTGATTATCTTGAATTTGGGAATGAATGGCTGGATCGTGAATATTGGCAAATTCTTGACGCCGTTGGTTGATTCTAGCTTGGTCTTCAGCATGAACAGCAATTAAGCGATCGCCTTTAGCAAATATACCCTCCAGTGCTGTTTCGCCATCAACCAGCAATTGACCATGCATCGACCCCATGAAAATTTTAATGCCTGGTGTTGGCTTAGCTAGAAGCAAATCTGGTAGGTTCTCTGCTGTTGCTCCAATAAAAAAGCCATAATTAACCAAGCACTTGTTGGAGGCACGTTCTAGCTTGTCGTCTAAAGCTTGCTGTGTTGTTGTCAGTGGGCGGGTATTGGGCATTTCCAAAAAAGAAGTCACTCCTCCTTTGGCACAGGCACAACTGGCAGTGAACAAATCTTCTTTGTGTTCTAGTCCTGGTTCGCGGAAATGCACCTGCGGATCGATAATTCCTGGCAACAAAGTTAACCCTTGTGCGTCAACTTCTGTGGCTGGTGCTGTTTGGGAGATTTCTGGCGCAACTTCGACTATTTGGCGATCGCGCGTCAACACATCCCCAATCATTGCTTCACCATTGGGTAGGATAATACGAGCGTGGCGAATCAGTAAACTTTTTGGAGAGGACATGGGGCTTAGCAATTCCAATTTAAAATTCAAAATCAGAAAATGTAATATTGGCAAGTATTCAGACTATTTCTGGAACACTTTCGTCAGCAAGAGCAGCTTACGTATTACAGATAACTATCCTTTTAGGTTAAACTTAGTCGCGCTCTAAGAGACGAATTTTTGCGGAGCGTTAAAAAAAAGTTTATTTTTAATTTATGAAGAACCTCGTGAAAATCCGAATCTAACTGGGAAATCAAAATTTTTCCGTTAACATTAACAGATAAAATCACTTTAGTCTAGTTAGTTACCTACCTCTCTCTCTTTGTTAAGTAATTTCATGCAAAATAAAGTGTCTGATAACAACTCTAGTCAACAACCCGATAATTCCTGGATCGCAGAGCTAGGTAGAACAATTGTCTTGAGCATAGTTTTAGCTCTGGGAATTCGTACCTTTGTTGCTGAAGCACGCTGGATTCCTTCTGGTTCAATGGAACCAACTCTGCATGGTACACCAAACCAATGGGAGGCAGACAAAATTATTGTCGATAAGTTGAAGTATAAATTTGCTAGCCCCCAGCGCGGAGATATTATAGTATTTTCACCTACAGAAGAACTACAAAAAGAACAATACCAGGATGCTTTCATTAAACGTGTAATCGGCTTACCTGGAGAAAAAGTACAACTTAGGAATGGTAAAGTCTATATCAATAATAAACCCCTGCCAGAAGAAAATTATCTTAGCTCAGGGCAGAGTACAGTTATTGATGTTTGTAAAGACGCTCCCCAACCGCGCTTTTTGGCGAAACCTCAGACAATACCATCGGACTCATATTTAGTACTAGGTGACAATCGTAACAGTAGCTACGATAGCCGCTGTTGGGGTGTTGTCCCCCGCCAGAATATTATTGGTCGTGCTGTATTTCGCTTCTGGCCTCTCAATCACATCGGCGGGATTGATAAAACACCACTCTATCCACAAACAACTCCATAAATTCGTCATTAGTCATTGGTCATTGGTTATTAGCCATCAATGTCATCGAGCTAAAAAAATGACAAAGGGCAAAGGAGAAAGTACAGCTAACAAAACGTGGTATGCCCAGTATCAACCGTCAGATGATTGTAAAGGGTAGTCGAATACTAGTCTTCTATACTTTTGCTGCGTATACGCTGATTTTTAGTGAAGCACGCTGGATTCCTTCTGGTGCTATGGAACCGACTCTGCATGGTATACCAAACCAGTGGGAAGCAGATAAAATCATTATTGATAAGTTGAAGTATAGATTTTTTAAACCACAACGGGGAGATATTGTAGTTTTTAGACCTACTGAAGAGTTGCAAAAAGAACAATACCAGGATGCTTTTATTCAACGCGTAATCGGTTTACCTGAAGAAAAAGTACAACTTCAGAATGGCAAAGTTTATATCAACAACAAACCTCTGCGAGAAGAAAATTATCTGAGTTCTGGGCAGAGTACATCAGTTGATGTTTGCTTATCAGGAGCGCAACTACCCTTCTTAGCGAAACCTCAGACAATACCATCAGACTCATATTTAGTACTAGGTGACAATCGTAACAGTAGCTACGATAGCCGTTGTTGGGGTGTTGTCCCCCGCCAGAATATTATTGGTCGTGCTGTATTTCGTTTCTGGCCTCTCAACCATATTGGGGGAATCGATAAATCACCACTTTATCCATAATTGAAGAAGAATGGAGAATTCAGAATTCTGAATCAATGAGTTCGTCCAAAATCTCAAATCCAAAATTGCTATGAAGCCTTACCTAGCTAAAATTTTACTGTATCCGGTTAAGTCACTGGATGGAATTGAAGTTGAGAGTGCTAGAGTTCTTGCCAGTGGTGCGCTAGAACATGACCGGGAATTTGCAATTTTTGATCGACAGGGTAGATTTGTTAATGGCAAGCGCCATGCCAAAATTCATTTACTACGGGCGTCTTACACAAACCTTCTTGGGACATCGCAATTCACACTTTTTAATAAAACTATATCGCTGGAAATCCCTGGTAGTAACTCACAACAAGTTTTTCATTTGAATGAGGAACAGCAAGCATTAGAAGCAAGTTTGAGTGATTTTTTTGGATTTCCTGTCACACTCAGACAAAATTCTCTAATGGGCTTTCCTGACGATACAGACTCACCTGGGCCAACCGTAATTAGTACAGCAACGTTAGCAGAAGTAGCTTCTTGGTTTCCCGGTTTAAGTGTAGATGAAATGCGCCGCAGAATCCGTGCCAACATCGAAATCGATGGTGTACCAGCATTTTGGGAAGATAGGCTATTTCGCGAACAAGGTGAATTAGTCTCCTTTCGAGTCGGAGATGTGGATTTTTTTGGAGTTAAACCTTGTCAGCGTTGTATAGTCCCAACACGCGATTCTTACTTGGGGGAAGCTTATCCAAACTTTCAAAAAACCTTTACGAACTATCGCCAAGCAACCTTACCAGAATGGGTTACTTCATCGCGCTTCAACCACTTCTACAGATTGAGCATCAATACACAATTACCTGCATCGTCAGCCGGAAAAATTTTACAAATCGGAACAAAAGTTGAGATATTTCCATAACAAAATTAACATTTTGTAAAACTATCACATATAGAGTAAATTTTTTTTTATTTTTTTTATTTTTGGTGTGTGTTTACATCAAAATCTAAAAATTGTTGTACTTCCGATCCAGATTTTTGTACAAACCTAAAGGTTTTAATACTGGAAAACCAAGACATCAGCAATTGAAAATTAAATTTAGGATTCGGTGCTAATGGCAACCTGAATTTGAGAATGGCATACTGTAGCTGTTCGGTTCAATTTCTGTTCCAGAAAATCTGTTGATACATTGCTAGATAAAATTGAGCAAATTCACGTGTAATCATCAAGTCTGAAAATTAGATATTGGAGGAACTCAGCCAGTAAAACAAGTATGTCAATTAAAATTTAGTGTGTTTTTATACTTTAAATCTAAAATATGTCATAAGGTGAATTATGGGATACCGTAGTTATCCTGCTATTCAATGTAGCTAATATGGCAAAAATCCCCCTAGTAACACTTGGGGAAGAATCAGAAAACAATGTTATCTAAACTTCAGCCCGTTAAATCTTTCAATTGCTTAGTTGGCATAGTGTATGCCAAGATGCCCCTTAGGTATATTCTGATTGTCCCCTTTATATTGCAAATTTGTGGGGCAGTAGGACTAGTAGGCTATCTTTCCTATGAAAACGGACAAAAAGCGGTAAAAGAGCTTGCTGCTCAATTAGAAAATGAAATTTGCGATCGCATTGAACAGCATCTTGATAGCTATTTAACTACCCCCAAACAAATCAATCAAATTAATTTAGATGCAGTTGAGCTAAGTTTGCTCAACCTCTCTGACTTTAAAACCACGGGAAAATACTTTTGGAAGCAAATGCAAGTTTTCAATATTGGCTACAACAACTTTGCCAATTCCAAAGGTGAATTTATTGGTGTTGAACGTTTAGATAATGGCAAGCTCTTAGTTAATGAAGTTAGCGAAAAGCAAGGTATAGGCAAACTTCATGTTTACACTACAGATAACCAAGGAAATCGCCAACATTTACAGGAAATTAAAAATTACGATCCTCGTCAAGAAGCGTGGTATGTAGATGCAGTCAATGTGGGCAAACCAGTTTGGAGTCAAATTTATCAATGGGAAGATAAACCAGAAATTTTATCCATATCTTCCAGCTATCCTATTTACGATCAAAATCGCCAGCTTGTAGGGGTGATTGGTGTTGATTTGATATTATCACAAATCGGCAATTTTTTATCCCAATTAAAGACCAGACAGTCGGGTAGAACATTTATATTAGAGCGCTCAGGATTAATAGTGGCTTCTTCTAGTGAGTCACCATATAGTACGATCAATGGTCAACCGAAGCGCTTATCGGGATTAGATAGTCAAGATTCTGTAATTAGATTTACAACGCAATATTTAATCAAACACTTTGGTAGTCTTAAGGTTGTCGCGGGAAAAAAACAGCTGAATTTTACTGTTGATGGGATAGATTATTTTGTCCAGGTAAAAAATTGGCAAGACGATTTGGGTTTGGATTGGCTAATTGTCGCAGTCATCCCTGAAGGGGAATTCATGGAGCAAATTAACGCCAACACCCGTAGTACGTTTTTGCTGTGCATAATTGCTTTTTTAGTAGCTACAGAAATTGGGATTTTGACTGCTCGCTGGATAATTAAGCCGATCCTGCAATTAAACACCTCAGCCAAGAAAATTGCTGAAGGAAAATGGGAGCAAACACCAAAAATTAACCGCTCTGATGAATTAGGGGAACTAGCCAAATCATTTGAAACTATGGCCAAGCAACTCGAAGCATCATTTAGTGTTTTGCAAGCCAAGAATGCCGAAATGCAAGTTTTAAATGAAGCGCTATCTGAAAGTCAAAGTCGGCTGACTCAATTTTTAGAAGCCATGCCAGTAGGTGTATTTATTCTAGATGCTGAAGGTAACCCTTATTATACAAATGAAATCGGTCAAGAAATTCTTGGACAAGGGACAGTAGCAGAAGTTCCCCCTGAAAAATTGTCAGAGGTATATCAAACTTATCTTGCTGGTACAAATCAACTTTATCCTAGCGATCGCTTGCCGATTTTAAGAGCATTGGAAGGTGAAAGTGCCAGGATTGATGATATGGAAATTCGCCGTCATGACAAGATTATTCCCATTGAAGTTTTAGGAAAGCCAATTTATGATGAATCAGGGAATTTGGCTTTTGCGATCGCTACATTTTTTGAGATTGGTCAACGCAAACAAGCAGAAAAGTTATTAGCAGAATACAATCTCATCTTAGAGGCTCAAGTTAAAAAACGTACTGATGAATTTCAGCAAGTTATTGAGCAATTGCAAATCACCCAAGAAGAACTGATTGAATCACAACAAATCGCCGCACAGGAAAAACAAGCAGCCGTTCGCGAAGCAGCACGAAGCAGCGCTGCCAACCTCGCCAAAAGCGAATTTCTCGCTAATATGAGCCACGAACTGCGTACCCCACTCAACGCTATTCTTGGTTTTACCCAAGTTATGAGCCGAGATTATTCATTATCTAGCGAACATCAGCAAAACTTAGCAATTATAAATCGTGCTGGCGAACATCTACTGAATTTAATTAACGACATTCTAGAAATGTCCAAAATTGAAGCTGGTAGAATCAGATTAAATCTGAGCAGCTTTGACTTAATTCATCTTTTGAAGAACTTAGAAGAAATGTTGCACTTACGTGCTGCATCAAAAAACTTAGAACTAGTATTTGAATATGCACCAGATCTGCCCCAATACGTAGAAACCGATGCAAATAAGCTGTATCAAGTCTTGCTCAACCTCTTGGGAAACGCCATCAAATTTACCGATACTGGTAGGGTAACCTTACGGGTAAAACTAGGGACTGGGGACTGGGGACACTTCTCTTCTCTACGAGACGCTCCGCAAACGAGACGCTCCGCGAACGAGATGCTCAGTGCACCCCTGGGGAATGAGGACTGGAGAAATGAGGAGCACAGGAGCATGAAATCAGCTAAGCAGGAACCCCTGACGCTGAGCGGGGGAGCAGAGGAGCAGAGGGACAGCGCAAAGGGGCGAATAATAGCTCCTCACTCAACACTCAAGGCTTCGACTTCCTTCTCTACAAGAGGCTGCGCCAACGGCTTTGCTCAGGACAAGCCGCTCAACCTTGACCCTGAGCGACTTGTACCGACTTGTGCTGAGGGCAGTCGAAGTAGAGAAGTCGAGGTAAGCCGAAGGGTCAACAGTCAACAGTCTCAATCCCTAATCTTTGAGGTACAAGACACTGGTTGTGGTATTGCTCCAGAAGAAATTGATTTGCTGTTTGAGGCTTTTGAGCAAACCGAAATCGGTAGAAAATCCCAACAAGGCACAGGACTAGGCTTGGCCATTAGCCGCAAATACGTAGAATTGATGGGTGGAGATATTACTCTCAGCAGTACTCCTGGTATTGGTAGTATATTTACTTTTGATGTTCAGATTGCTCTGGCTTGTCCCAGAGAAATGCCGAAAAACAAAAATAAATACCAAGTTCTCGCTTTAGCTGCTGCTGAAAAGGCATACCGTATTTTAGTGGTTGACGACTCCAAAGAAAGCCGTCTGTTGCTAGTTAAAATTCTCACATCTATAGGCTTTGAAGTCAGGGAAGCTACAAATGGTAGGGAAGCAGTTGCCAATTGGGAATCTTGGCAACCACACTTGATTTTCATGGATATGCGAATGCCTATCATGGACGGTTATGAAGCCACAAGAATTATTAAATCTCAAGAATTGCAGCATCAGGAATGGGGCAACGGCCATAGAGAACCAGCTGTAAGTGACCTGAATTCCCACAGTCCAACATTAGTTGCTAGTCACTTGAGTGGAAGTCACTCTTGTACAACGGCAAATTCCTCTTCTTTTGACCCAAACTTCTCCAGAGCTTTAGCTTCACGTTGCGACTTCCCTGGAACAAATGAAGACTACTCACATAAAAGCAGCATTATTATTGCCCTGACTGCTAGCGCCTTTGAAGAAGAACGCCAGAAAACTTTGTCCATTGGGTGTGATGATTTTATTCGCAAGCCATTCACCCAAGAAGTATTATTAGAAAAACTGAGTGAACATTTGGGCGTAAAATATACCAGCCAAATACAAACCACAAACACACTAGTTGCCGAGCAACCGACACCAATGTTTACTAGTGTTGCTGAACTCCTGAGCCATTTGTCACAAATGTCCCCTGAGTGGCTCCACCAGATACACTATGCCGCAGCCAGCTGTAGCGATGACCTAATTTTACAGTTACTCAAGGAAATTCCATCAGATAAGAGTCAAGTTTTCCAAGTTTTCAGGGATTTAGCAAATAACTATCAGTTTGAGAAAATCATGGAATTGACTAGAACAAACCTAGAATGAATTACGAGCATTTAGACCCTTATAAAAAAGATATTTTGATCGTTGACGATATGCCAGATAACCTACGGGTTTTATCTTCAATATTGACAAGGGAAGGGTACAACGTTCGTAAAGCCTTGAACTGGCAAATGGCGCTGACAGCAACTCAAACAGTATTACCCGATCTAATTCTGCTCGATATTATGATGCCAGAAGTAGATGGTTATGAAATTTGTCAAACCTTTAAAGCTTGGGAGCTAACAGCTGATATTCCAGTAATTTTTATTAGTGCTTTAGATGATGTTTTTGATAAAGTTAAAGCTTTTAAAGTAGGTGGTGTAGACTACATCACCAAACCTTTTGAGTTTCAAGAAGTTCTAGTACGGGTGCAAAATCAACTGGCTTTAAGATCGGCGCGATTGGAAATATTGAAACTAAATGTCGAACTGGAACATCGGGTAAAACAGCGTACTTGGGAGCTAGAAAATGCTCTGCAAAAGCTCCACGAAGAAATCATTTCTCGCCAGAAATTACAAAGTCAAATCCTAGATATAGCACTGCATGATTCCCTAACTGGGTTACCAAACCGAGTTTTGTTTATCAGACAACTCAAAAATGCTCTAACTCGTGCTAAACAAGAACCCAATTATCAATTTGCTGTACTTTTTTTAGACTGCGATCGCTTCAAAGTGATTAATGATTCTCTGGGTCATTTGGTAGGAGATGAATTGCTCATAGCTATCGCTCGCCGCCTGCAAACATGCCTGATACCTATTGATACCCTAGCACGGTTAGGCGGTGACGAATTTGGCATTCTTCTAGAAAATCTTACAGATATCAATATCGCAATCCAAGTTGCCGAACGCATTCTTCAACAGCTATCACTGGCTTTTAAACTATCAAGATATGAAGTGTTTATGAATGCCAGTATTGGTATTAGTTGGGGCAATAAAGATTACGATCGCCCAGAATATTTGCTGCGGGATGCTGATACAGCAATGTATCGTGCCAAGGCTCAAGGAAGGGCAAAATATCACGTTTTCGATCCAGCAATGCATCAGGAAGCTATTCATCTTTTAGAGTTGGAAAACGACTTGCGGAGGGCAGTTGAAAGGCAAGAATTCCTGGTTTACTATCAACCAATTGTTTGCCTAACTACAGGGAGAATTTCTGGATTTGAAGCGTTGGTACGCTGGCGACATCCGACTCGCGGTTTGGTTTCTCCTATAGAATTTATTCCTGTAGCAGAAGAAACAGGTTTGATTAGTGCCATCAATACTTGGGTATTACAATCAGCTTGTCAGCAACTAAGCATCTGGCAACATCATCCAGTAACACCAGAACCGTTAAGTATTAGTGTAAACTTGAGTGCTAGATTATTTTCACAGCCCAATTTAGTAGATCAAATTGACCGCATAATTGATGAAAATAAAATCAATCCCGAACATTTACAACTAGAAATTACAGAAAGTGTAATTATGGAAAATACCAATGCAATTAAAATCATACTTGAGCAATTAAAACAGCGTAAAATTAAATTGATTATGGATGACTTTGGTACAGGATATTCGTCTTTAAGTTATCTGCATAGCTTTCCTTTAAATGCACTAAAAATTGATAAATCTTTTGTCAAACGTATGCAGGAAAACGAAGAAAATATGGGGTTAGTGCCAGCAATGATTGGAATTGCCAACTCAATGGGAATGAGTGCGATCGCTGAAGGCGTTGAAACAGAGGAACAGTTAGCCCAACTGAGAAATTTAAACTGTGATTTTGCTCAAGGATATCTGTTTTCTAAACCCATAGAAGAACAATTGGTTCTGAAGTTACTTGCCGCAGCACCCCAATGGTAGCCATCAAATAGTAGCTAGCAAAAACTTCATGATTGGCAGTCGGTTAGCTCATATGCTCACAAAGTTCCTAACTCGCCAATACTTTTTATCGTCTGCAAAACTCTCCAAACGCTGTGGGAGTTAAACTATAAATATAACTATTTTGGCGAAATTGAGCCAAATTTGCAGAGTGATTTTAAATCCGCATTTCCTATCCTCAATCCGTAATAATTCAGCAGCCATAATTCAACAGATAAATTTGCTCGCCAGCTTTTCGTGCTCGAAAATTAACAGCGGGGCACTAAACCAACGGAGAATCAAAATAATTAAAGAATCTGGATAAAATATAATGAAATCAATATACCAATAATCCTAGATTACTTTTATATTTTGCTTTATGAATTTTGGGTGTTCAATTCTTACCTAAATCCTTATAAACATAGTTTTTGATAATGCATTTAAATCAAATTAACCATCATAAAAAAAATATTTTAGTGGTAGATGATACCCCAGATAATTTGCGGCTTTTGTCGGCAATGTTGACTGCACAAGGTTTTGAAGTTCGCAAAGCTTTAAATGGTAAAATGGCGCTGACCGCGTGTCAAATGGTTTTGCCAGATGTGATTTTGTTGGATATTAATATGCCAGGTATGGATGGCTATCAAGTTTGCCAACAACTCAAAGCTGACGCTAGAACTTGCGAAATTCCAGTAATTTTTATTAGCGCCCTTGATGATGTTGTAGATAAGGCAAAAGCTTTTGATGTCGGTGGTGTAGATTATATTGCTAAACCTTTTCATGGAGCAGAGGTTGTTTTGCGAATTGAAAATCAGATTAATTTACGTTTGCTCCAAGTTAAACTGCAAGAAAAAAATTTCTTACTCCAACAAGCTCTTGATAACTTGAAAACCGCCCAAGTTCAACAAATTCAAAACGAAAAAATGGTAGCCTTGGGGCAGTTAGTAGCTGGAATTGCTCATGAAATTAATAACCCGATCAGTTTTATCTATGGCAATCTTCAATATGCTGGTCAATATGTACAAGACTTAGTAAATATAATTGAGGTTTATCAACAAGAATATCTACAACCTACACCAAAAATTCAGCAAATAGCTCAAGATATAGACCTGAATTTTGTGATTAAAGATTTGCAAAACCTTATAGGTGCAATGTATAGAGGTTCTAATCGGATTCGAGAAATAGTATTGGCACTTCAAAACTTTTCTCGACACGATGAGTCCGAAATGAAGCGGGTAAATATCCATGAGGGTCTCGAAAATACTTTAGTGATGTTACAGCATCGACTTAAAGAAACAGGAAATCGCCCTGCAATTGTTGTAGTTAAAAATTATGGTAAATTGCCTGCAATCAACTGTTATGCAAGTGAACTCAATCAAGTCTTTATGCATCTATTAAATAATGCTATTGATGCTTTAGAAAAGGAAGTAGGGAATGGGGAATGGGGAGATGGAGGGATAGGGAGCAAAGGGGCAGAGGAGCAGAAGGGAAGTAGCAGTAAGCCTTTAGCCTCAGCCCCCCATCCCCTCAGCCCCCCAATGCCCAATACATCTCTACGAGAGGCTGCGCCAACGGCTTCTTGTAGAGATGCTACGCGAAGGCTCAGTACAAGTGGCCAATGCCCCATGCCCCAAATTCGGATTTACACAGAGATGACAAACTCTAATATGGTTAAAATTGTGATCGCCGATAATGGTCCTGGTATACAAGAGTCATTGCGATCGCGTTTATTTGACCCATTTTTTACCACAAAACCTGTAGGCAAAGGTAGTGGCTTAGGATTGTCTATTAGCTATCAAATTATTGTGCAAAAACATCGAGGAGAGATTACCTGCACTTCATCTGTTGGAGAAGGAGCAGAATTTACAATTCAAATTCCCATAGAACAATCTGAGTGTTAATAGAAAAATTCATAATTCACAATATATTAATCACTCCGACGGCAAGACAGGCAGTTTCACAATGAAATTTGTCCAGCCTTGAGAACTGTTAACTTCAATCGTACCTTGGAGATATTCCACTAACTTTTTGACCAATGCTAAACCTAATCCTGTGTTGCCATATTGTCGGCGATCGCTTTGGACAATCGGATAAATTTGGTCAAAAACTTGAGATTGATCTTGTGTCTTGCTTTGAGCAATCCGGTAAAACGGGTCAAATATCCGAGATTGTTCATCTATCGAAATTTCAACTCCAGAATTACTAATTTTAATTTGAAAGTAGGGAACTTTAAGATTATGTAATACACTAGATTCTGCATCTTCATTGATAAGACTTTTTGTGATATCGACGATCTCAGCAGTTACTTGAATCTGTTCATTATCAGGACTGTATTTACAAGCATTGTTCAGTAATTCTGAGATAATTTCCGTCAGACTCGCCAAGTCTGAAACTAAAGGTGGTAAATCAGGATAAACCCTAACTTGCAACATCTGTTGCTGTTCTCGAACACGCGCTTCAAAACCCTCAGCAACATGAGGAAGCCAATTTTGTAGCTGAATTGAAGTTAATTCCAATGGATAGGCATCTGCATCAATCATTCGCATGTACAGCAAATCATCCACTAAATCTAACTCTTGTTCGCACTGGTCACGCATAATATTTAGGTAACGAGCTACAATCTCAGATGAAAAAGATGCCTCTGAATTGAAAACACTCTGCCGATCTAAAATGTTTTCTAGCACGCTAATTGCCATTTTAATGTTTGACAATGGCGTTCGCATTTCATGAGACGTAGTTACTAAAAAATCTTCTTTCAATTGGTTCAATCTTTCGAGTTCTGCCACCTGAATTTCTAATTGTTTAGCACGTTCAGCGGCAAGATTACGTTCTTCAATTAGCCGTCGTTGGGTGTCATCCCGGAAAACCATTACTACTCCTGTAATTACACCATTGTTATCTCTCAACGGAGTAGCGCTATCAGCTACTGGAATAGTTGTTCCGTCTTTGCCAACGAGTAAGACGCGACTGCCTAGATAGATAATAGTTTGTTGTTGAAGGGCTGCGATAATTGGATTTTCTACAGTCAGCTGAGTTTGTTCGTCAATGAGTTTGATGACTTCAGTTAAGATCTTGTCCTTAGCTTCATCCCATCGCCAACCTGTCAGGGCTTCAGCTACTTGATTGATGTATTTTACACGTAATTCAGTATCTACTACAATTACTCCATCACCCATTCCTCGAAGCACAGAAGTCAAAAATTGCTCGCGATTGTAGCGATTGAGGGCTGTTTGAATGGCAACGTAAAGTTCTTGCTCCTTAATGGGTTTGAGAATATATCCAAAGGGAGATGTGAGCGTTGCC
The DNA here is from genome assembly GCF_963920935.1 of Nostoc sp. CCY 9925. Lineage (NCBI taxonomy): Bacteria > Bacillati > Cyanobacteriota > Cyanophyceae > Nostocales > Nostocaceae > Nostoc > Nostoc sp. CCY 9925. The sequence continues at coordinate 49,533 of NZ_CAWUDO010000023.1, forward strand.
CGTTCCACAGTACTTTTATCTGAGTGACCAGTGACGTAGATAACAGGAATTTGCAAATCACGCCAAATTTGGCCTGCTGCCTCGATGCCGTCCATGCCACTACGTAACCTGATATCCATTAAAATCAAGTTGGGACGTAGTTTAGTTGCTCTTGCAATTGCCCCTTCTGCGGAATCGGCAATGTCTAAAACAATGTATCCCAGAGATTCTAAGCTTTCTTGTAAATTGATGGCAAGAATATATTCATCTTCAACAATAAGGACTCCAACTGTCTCCTTTGCATTACTGTTTGATGCGCTCGCAATCATGTCTATGCCCCGGTGTTTGTAAAAGAAATCTTGAATTGTGTTCCCTGGTGACAGTCAATTTCGAGCTTTCCTCTCAACTGCTTGACTAAACCCTGGACAAGGGTTATGCCCAGAGTTTTGGCTTTCTTACTATCAAAATTTTCAGGTAAACCAATACCATTATCTCGAATAATCAGTATCAAAGTAGACTCTAGTTCTTGATAAAACTTAACCTCAATTTCCCCTTGACGATTATCAACAAAAGCGTATTTCAAAGCATTGGAGACTAGTTCATTGATAATCAAGCCGCAAGGAATGGCGGTTTCGATATCGAGGCTAGCATTATCGACTTGAATCTTCAGTTGAATTTGACTGGAACTGACGTTATAAGAATCAAATAAATGAGTTGTTAAATCTGGGATGTATTGAGCGAAATCAATATCAGCGAGATCTTCGGAACGGTACAATTTTTCATGAACTAGGGCAATAGAGGCGATGCGGTTTTGGCTATCGCGCAGAATTGCAGCTACCTGAGGATCTTGTGTACGTCTGCATTGCATTTGCAGCAAACTGCTGACAATTCCTAAATTGTTCTTCACACGATGATGAATTTCTTTAAGTAATACCTCCTTTTCTTTGAGAGAAGCTTTGATTTTTTCCTCGGCTTGCTTATGCTCAGTGATATCTTGTTGGACAGCTACAAGGACGCTTCCATACTCCGGATGCTCAAACACGGAAGTAGTGGCACTACACCAGAAAGGGGTGCCATCTTTCTTAACATTATGAACTTCATAAGTAGCTTCACCGTGTTGGAAAACAGCAGCTCTAATTGCCTGGTTAACATCTTCAGGTGTATTGTTTTCATCGCCGTAGTTGACAAGTGATACATGCTGACCGACTAATTCACCAGGATCATAGCCAAACATTTGCTCAAATTTCGGATTGGTGTAGACAAGAATCGCATCACTAGCTCTAATTAAGCAAATTCCCTCAGCCATATTGCGGGTAATTACTGCTTGCAGTTCTAACATCTGTTGGGCACGTTTGCGATCGCTGATTTCCACAATTACAAAGCCGATACCGATGGGTTGCTCAGCCTGAAAAGGAATTGGAAAGCAGGAAACTAACCACGTCCGGTTGACACCGGGGTGTTTTGGAGTTTCGCCACCGATTTCCAAATCCAGAATCGGTTCACCCATTGTTAAAACATGTTGAAAGATTGGTTCAAGCTTTCGTGCCAAATCAGGGATAATTTCCCACACAGTCTTGCCAATATGCGCTGCTGCGGGGATACCATTCATTTGTGCTAATGCTTGATTCACCAATGTAAAATGCAAATGGCGATCGAGAATGGTTAAACCAACGGGTGCGCTGCTGATAAAAGCATCTAATAACTGTTGCTGATGAGCCAGTTCTCGCTCCAGAATTTTACGTTCTGTGATGTCAATTGCCACCCTACCTACTAGCTTTTGTGCAGACAATCCCAGAATTGGGAACTTATATACTAAGAACTCTCCAAGGGTGCCGTCTGGTCGGGGAGCAACTTCGATTACCTCAAGTACCTGATTTGTCTGTGTTACTGTGCGAATGTGATTAAAATGCTGCTGAGCAATTTCAGCTGGGTAAAGATCAAAAATAGATTGCCCGATCGCCTCTTGAGGTCGTAATTTAAATGTGCGTAAGTATGTTTGATTTAAGTAAAGTACACGCCCGTCTGTATCGGTAATCCAAGCTAGTACCGGACTATTGTTCATAAATGCCTGGAATCGGGCTTCACTTTCTCGCAGAGCTGCCTCTGCTTGCTTATGTTCGCTGATATTAATTATCACGCCCAACATCCGTACAGCTTCGCCTGCTTCATTGTAAACGCCGCGCCCTTTACCAGTGAGCCAATGAATACTAGCATCGGGGTAAATTACTCGATATTCAGCTTCATAATTAGTATGCTCTGCTAGGGCTTTGAATAAAGCCTGTTCAACTCGGTCAATATCCTCTGGATGCATAGAATTGCGCCATAGCCGATACTTGGCTGTTGATGTTTCTGGTTCCAACCCCAGCAAGCGAAAATGGTTGTCGTTCCAGATAACTTCTCCTGTTTTAACATTCCAATCCCAGAGACCGATGTTGTTAAATTCCAAGGTTAGTCTCAATTGTTCTTCACTTCTGGCTAAAGCTGCTTCAGTTTGCTTGCGTAAGTGCAGCTCGTCATAGACATCGCTGATATCCCGATGAGTACCAGTCATCCGCAAAGGGTTACCTTGTTGATCCCGCATGACAACTTTGCCATAGTCGGCAACCCATTTGTATTCACCGGATTTAGTTAGGAGCCGATAGTCAAATTTGTAAGGTACTGAACTGTCCTTGAGGTGGGCTGCCATAATTTCCTCTACCCAAGCCCGATCCTCTGGATGAACTAATCGCTTCCAAGTACTCAAATTTTGCGGAAGTTCATCGAAGGCGTATCCGAGCATTTCTAAATACCGAGGGCTGTAATATACCTCTCCAGTCAGAATATTCCAGTCCCATAAACCATCTCCAGAAGCTTCAAGTGCTAATTGTAGCCGTTCCTCACTTTCTCTGAGGGCTATTTCGACTTGTTTGCGGGCAGTAATATCCGTGACTCGTACTAGGCTCATGACATTGCCAGCAACTGTGATTTGTTTTGCTGCGATGTTTCCCCAAAAGCAATTCCCCTGCTTGGTAACATACTCAATTTCTCGACTCCAAAACCCTTGCTCGTTAACTTCTGCGGTTATGGAGTCTAATTCATCAGGGGTAAACTGTTGTTTTTGCAAAGTGTGACCTGCAATGTTAATGAGTTCAGCTTTGCTAGAGGCTGCAAATAGCTTTACTGCTTGCTCATTACAGTCAGTGGTTAGTAATGTTTCTTTATCCACCAAAAAAAGCGCATCAGCGGATTCGTTATAAACAGCTTCTAGCAAGTCTCGGTTACGGATGATTTCTAACTCGGTTTGTTTGCGTTCTGTAATATCTAGAATAGATCCCAACAGCTTAACTGCCTGTCCTTGGGGATTGTAAGCTATCTCTGCTTTAGCCTCAAGGTAGCGGATTGAGCCATCGGGTCGGACAATTCGATACTCAATATTGAAAGGGGTTTTTTGGGCGATCGCTCGTTCAAAATTAGTCTGGAACAGTTCGCGATCCTCCGCGTGAACCATCTGGAGAAATTCTGCTTGGTTTGGTTCTCTTTGACTTGGGTTTAGACCAAAAATGCGAAAAGTTTCCTTTGACCAGGAGCGCTTTTTCTTTTCTAAGTCCCATTCCCAACTGCCTACATGGGCGATTTGTTGAGTAGTGGCTAGCTGGGCTTCACTTTCTCGGAGTTTATCCTCGGCAAGTTTGCGTAAGCGAAGCTCGTCGTAGACATCGCTAATGTCCCCAAGTGAACCCACTAATCGCACTGGATTTCCTTGGTGATTCCAAATAGCTTTGGCTCGCGATCGCACCCAGCGATAGCTGCCGTCCTTACACCGCAGACGATACTCGACGTTATAATCTGGAACTTGCCGCAGCAGATAAGCTGCTTGTGCAGCCATGACTCTGGTATAATCATCCGAGTGGATGCGACTACCCCACTCATCATCGTAATTGCTTATTTCGTTGGGTTCATATCCCAAAATTGCGAACCAACGATCAGACCGGAAGGTTTGATTAGTAGAGATGTCCCAATCCCAAATCGCCTCATTAGTACCAGCGATCGCTAATTGCCAACGTTCTTCACTTTGGCGCAAGGTTTCTTCAGTGCGCTTGAGGTCGGTGACATCTACCACCAATCCATCCCAAGCCACACGCCCATCCTGTAACTTGCGTGGTGTAGAACGAAAATGCAACCATTTGAGTTGACCCCTGGGAGTTTGGATTCGCAGCTGAATATCAAACACAGACAAATGACGCATCGACTCGTCAACGGCTGCCTGTAGACGGGGGATATCCTCTGGAATAAACTGGCGATAAAGCAAAGATGAATCTCTGAGTGCATCTTCTACCTTGACTTCCATCAGTCTTTCAATTCCCCCACTCAGGTAGGAAAAGCGATCGCTGCCATCCAATTCCCGGATCACCCGATAAACTGCGCCATTGGGCAGATTATCTCCAATCAAGTACAACATCACTTCACGCTCATGCAAAGCAAGTTCTGTTTGTTTGCGTTCAGTGATATCTCGCCCTTCCGGAATCAACAAAACCACTTGACCGATTTCGTTTTGCAGGGGACGCAGCGAAAAATCGATTGTTGCGACTCGGTTATTTGCCCCAATCACATCAACTTCATAACGGATAAACTCCCCTTGGGCTGCACGGGCGATCGCTTGTTTTAATTGTTCTTGGGTTTGTGGTGAAATTGTCCACCAGTGTGCTTCCCAAAAAGGGCGATTGATGATATCCTCTAGTTTCAGTCCGCCAAAACTGAGCGCAGTCTGGTTTGCTTCCAAAAGAATGCCATTTGGTGTCAATAAACCTGTGAATTGGAAACTGTTGTTGAAGATAGCACGGAATCGGCGATCGCTTTCTTGTAGTGCAGCAGTGCGTTCCTGTACTTTAGCTTCCAACTGAGTGTTCAGGGTTTGTAGATTGTCGTAAAGTTGGGCTTGTTGGATGGCGATCGCTAGTTGCACTGTCAATTGTTTGAGCAATTCCACTTCAAATGTCTGCCATTGTCGGGGGGCAGAACATTGATGCACAATAAATAGCCCCCAAAGTTCCAGATCTGGAGTTCCTTGGCTCTCTAGCACAATCGGGACAACTAAATTCGCCTTTACCTGAAATTGTTCTAATAATTGAATATGGCAGTCACTTAAGCCCGCTTCATAGATGTTCGTGCTTCTCCAGATTTTTCCTTGACGGTATTCTTCCCTCTGGTTTTCCTGAAAACAACTGCCTTCAATCTCAAGTCCTAAACTTGGTGTCCATTCAGGTAATACCGACTCCGCTACAACTCTGTCCTTGATTTGAGGTGTTATTTTATATACTAGTACCCGATCGGTCTTGAGTAACTGGCGAACTTCTTGAACACTAGTAGCAAGGATGTCTTGAAGTTTGAAAGATTGGCGGATACGCAGAGCGATCGCTCCAACTAGGCGTTGTTGTTCCTGCTGCTGTTGTAGCTGCTGCATGAGCTGCATTTGCTTGATTGCTCCATGAATTGCTCGGCACAAACTGTCACGAGTCAATTTTCCCTTTACCAAATAATCATGCGCTCCATTCTTGATGGCTTGGACTGCGATCGCTTCATCACCCTGTCCAGTCAGCATAATTACTGAAATTTGGCTACCTTGGGTTTGCCTTTGTAGCTCAGTGAGAAATTCCAGCCCATCTAAATCCGGCAATTGATAGTCCAACAAAACCACATCCGGTGTTGTAGCTTGACAACTGTGCAGCGCCTCCTCCCCAGACTCAAATTCGTAAATATTGTAGGTGTGGCGATCGTCTTGCTCTAACAAGCGTCGATATAAAGCTCTGTCTTGGGCAGAGTCTTCCACAAAGAATACAGTTGTTGAATCGGCTGTCATGGTGACCTTTCTTGAAATATGGGGAGTAGGGAGTGGGGAGTGTGGGGAGATTAGAAAAAAGCTTCCCACACCTCCCAATGCCCCAAATCAGGAAATCCGGACTTTTTATTGATTACACACTACTATTTTTAGTCGCATAAACGCATAATAGAAATGTGACTGATCTGTTCGCCCCTTTACAATCCCTCAAACAAGGTCACTGGTTCAAGCTCATCTGCGGAGCCAGTTACCAGCATCTGCCGGCAGTCAGAAGTTTAACGTTAGCCTACACTTTGGCGGGCGCTGACTGCATAGATGTCGCAGCTGATCCGGCGGTGATTGCAGCAGCGCAAGCAGCGCTACAAGTAGCCAAGGATTTGGCTAGGGATGCCCAGGAGCGAGGCTTTGACTACAAAGGCAATTCACCTTTTTTAATGGTCAGCCTGAACGATGGAGAAGACCCCCATTTTCGTAAAGCAGAATTTAATTATACTCAGTGCCCTACAGACTGCCCTAGACCCTGTGAAAGGATTTGTCCGGCACAAGCAATCGTGTTTAACAGTATAAAAGAAGAATTTTCGGGAGTAATAGCTCAAAAATGCTATGGCTGTGGTCGTTGTATACCAGTTTGTCCATATGATATAATTTATACAAGTTCATATATGTCAACGCCGGGAGCGATCGCGCCATTGGTAATGTCAACGGGAGTAGATGCCGTAGAAATCCATACAAAAGTTGGGCGGTTGGCAGAATTTGAGCAATTGTGGCAAGCAATTTTACCGTGGGTAGATCGACTTAAGCTAGTAGCTATCAGTTGTCCCGATGGCGAGGGGATGACTGACTACCTAAAAGCGCTGTATAACCTGATTACCCCACTCAAAAGTGCTTTAATTTGGCAAACCGACGGTCGCCCCATGAGCGGTGACATCGGTGATGGCACCACCTTAGCAGCGGTGAAATTAGGGCAAAAAGTTTTGGCAGCTAAGTTACCAGGATATGTGCAGTTAGCAGGCGGCACAAATAGCTATACCGTTGCTAAGTTAAAGGCAATGGCACTGCTTAAAGAGGTAGAGGAAGAGGACACGGGGACGCGGGGACGCGGGGACACGGAGAATTCTTTCACCGCGTCCCCGCGTCTCCCAGTCTCCGCGTCATCCATCGCTGGGATTGCCTACGGTAGCTACGCCCGTGTACTGCTGTCACCGATTCTTGAACAATTAGAGAATAAGGAGGTGAGTAACACAAATTTTAAAACTACAGTTCATCTAGAAGAAGATGAGGAATTACTTTGGCAAGCTGTAGAGCTAGCCCATTCTCTCGTTTCCCAGATCAAGTCACAGCAGGAGTATTAATTACTCGTTCTGGACAAATTCCCACACCGGGTTCTCCTGCACGCAAATGTCCTCGCTATCTCTCAAAACGTCACCATAGAAAGCATGACGATTACAGACGATCTCCAAAAGTTATTAGACATTTTGCCCCAAGACCTGCGACAAGTACTAGAGAGTCATCCCAAACGAGATAGTTTAGTTGAAGTGGTCTTGGATTTGGGTCGTCGCCCAGAGGCTCGCTTTCCTAATCAAGCCGAGTATCTGAGCGAAACACCCGTTACTCAAGAACAGATAGATGATTGCATTCAACGAGTTGGAATTTTTGGCGGAGATAATCGGGCAGGAATTGAGCAAACTTTGCATCGGATCAGTGCTATCCGCAACCGGACTGGTAAGATTATTGGGTTGACGTGTCGCGTCGGCCGGGCGGTGTTCGGAACCATCGGTATGATCCGCGATTTGGTAGAAACTGGTAAATCGATTCTCATGCTGGGGCGTCCAGGCGTGGGCAAAACTACTGCCTTACGAGAAATTGCCCGTGTTTTAGCGGATGATCTGCTGAAACGAGTTGTGATTATTGACACGTCCAATGAAATTGCCGGGGATGGTGATGTTGCTCACCCCGCCATTGGTCGCGCTCGGCGGATGCAAGTGGCTCATCCAGATCAACAGCATCAGGTGATGATTGAAGCAGTGGAAAACCATATGCCAGAAGTCATCGTCATTGATGAAATTGGCACGGAACTGGAAGCTTTAGCAGCTCGTACCATTGCTGAACGGGGTGTACAGTTGGTAGGTACTGCCCACGGTAATCAGATTGAAAACCTGATCAAAAACCCCACCCTGGCTGATTTAGTTGGGGGTATCCAAGCTGTGACTCTGGGAGACGACGAAGCTAGACGCCGAGGTTCTCAAAAGACTGTTTTGGAACGCAAAGCACCTCCGACCTTCGAGATTGCTGTGGAAATGTTGGAACGGCAGCGCTGGGTTGTACACGAAAGCGTTGCTGACACGGTAGATAATCTGTTGCGCGGGCGTCAGCCTAGCCCACAAACGAGAACCGTTGATGACCAGGGCAAAGTCGCCATTACACGGCAGTTAGCTGTGGTTAACGGTCGCGGTGGGCATCTAGCGACAGGAGAAGAATCTTTCTCTTCCGGGCGACAGTCGAACGGCTGGCGTTCATCTGGACAAATGGTAGCACTGCCAGCGTTGCCTGTAGAGCGGGTAACTGGACGTAGTGAGTTTGACCGCTTGCTGGATGAATCCTTCAATTATTCTGAGAGCATTGATTTGGATGCTACCAGACAGCCGGGCCCAAATGGCGAAGATTTGCCATTGCACGTTTACCCCTATGGCGTTAGCCGCCACCAACTCGAACAGGTAATCAGCGTGCTAACTTTACCCGTGGTATTGACAAAAGACATAGATAGTGCTGATGCAATATTAGCACTGCGATCGCACGTCAAAAACCACGCCAAATTACGCCAAATGGCCAAAGCCCGCCATGTGCCTATCCACATGATTAAATCCAGCACCATCCCGCAAATTACCCGTGGCTTGCGGCGGTTGCTGAACATGGACGACCCCGAAATGGCCGACGACCGAGAACTGCAACTGTTGTTGCACAGTGGTAGCGATGACGAAATGGACGCCTTGGAAGAAGCTAGACTTGCTGTAGAGCAAATTGTGATTCCCAAAGGACAGCCAGTGGAGTTGTTGCCCCGTTCTCCCCAAGTCCGGAAAATGCAACATGAGTTGGTAGAACACTATCGACTCAAGTCCCACAGCTTTGGCGAAGAACCAAATCGCCGACTCAGGATTTATCCGGCGTAACCTGACCCCAAACCCCTCTCTCAAAGGATGCTGTTGGCGAATCAGGGGTATCAGCCCTGAGTGGTTCAAAATATTGGGTAGGGGCGAACGGTTGTTCGCCCCTACAGCAAACTTGCAACGATGAGCAATTCTGATATGAGAGATATGACCCCCTATTTGCTAGCTATATCGCAAAGAGAGAGGGGATTTAATGAGAGAGAGTTGATGTCTTATAGAGAGTTTTCTCTGAGAAAAGTAAAAAAAGACTTTAACCTTACCCTTGTGGAAGGCGGACGATTTTTGCCGCCTATAGAACCAATTTCACCTAGCCCTTTGTTGGCTGAATTTTTAGCAGAAAGTATTCAGTTAGCAATTGCAATGGGTTCTGAAAAAGCGAGATCGGAATTGATTATTAGCCCAATATTGTTTGAAGTCCGAAAAATTCTCAACAGACAAATCAGTTTTTTCTCGGGAGAAGAATTTAATGTTGAACCAGAAATTGGACTTGCGGGATTTTGTGATTTTCTAATTAGTCTTTCACCAGAACAGTTATTTATTGAAGCCCCAGCAGTGGTGATTGTAGAAGCCAAAAAGGAAAATCTCAAAGGTGGTTTGGGGCAGTGTATTGCAGAAATGATAGCTGCTCAAAAGTTTAATAGCAAAAACGAAAAAACTATTGCTACTATTTACGGTAGTGTTAGTAGTGGCAACCTGTGGACGTTCCTCAAGTTAGAGGACAGGACTGTAACTATTGATTTAACTGAATATTTAATTCCGCCAGTAGAGCAAATTTTAGGTATTTTGGTGTGGATGATTCAGTCGCAATCAACTTAAGTTTGGGTTTCGTTTGATTTAATAGATAAAATAAAATCATCAAAAATTACAAACACTTCTGATGAATAAGCCATATTGATATTCGCACTCATGATGAAGTTTATTGAAAAATTAATCGAAGGCGATCGCATTACCGATATTGTGATAAATCGAAGTTAATTGTTATTTTTACTCATTATTAAATTTAGTACAGTTCAGATATATTTAATTGGCAAATCGGGGCGGGTTCTGCTGAAGCCTCTTGAGCCTAGAACGCATTCTTTTGACTCTATCTTTTACTCCTTGTTTTTCGTATAGAGTCGCTGCCTTCTGATAATTTTTAATTGCTTGTTGTTGATTGCGTAAGTTTTTATCATAAACAAAACCAAGAGCTTCATAGGTATCGGCTGAGTCAGGAGAAAGCCGAATAGCTGTGTTGTAGTCGTCAATTGCTGCCTGGTATTTTTGTATATAATATTGAGCATGACCACGTTGTATATATGCCACAGCATTTTTAGGCGCAATTTGAATAACCTGGGTGTAATCTTCAGACGCTCCTTGATAATCTCGTCTATCAAGCTTATCTTGTCCCTGAGTTAATAAATTATTGATTGGTATCTCTGGCGAATAACTACAAAATCTTAATAAGACTGCAACTCCAATAATACTAGCAGCAATACCAACTGAGATAATCCGTACATTTATACCTAAAATAATTCTGTTTAAAAAATGGTTGGAAATGAAACGGTTGATAGATGCAAAAATTTCAGATTTTTGTTGCTCTCGAATCAGTTGTAGTTCTCGCTGTTCTTGTTGTATTTTCTCGACTTCTTCCCTAATTTTTTCAACAATATTTACAAATGCATCATCTTGCCTTCGCCAAAACTTACTAGTTATAGGTTCACCATTGTCAGGTAAACACTGTAGATGCCCGAATGGTGTAGCTTGCCAGTTATCAATTGGGCGGAGTTTAACAGGGATTACAGAGGCTTTTCCAGCGTTGTACCGTTCCATCGCCCGCCTCGTCATATTCTTACAATCGTCTGCTGCCAAAAAGTCTGGACTAACCAGGAGTACAATCACTTCACATGTATTCAGGTGTTGGTAACTTTCCTGTTTCCAGTCTCTTCCAGCCAGCGTTTGACTTCTATGCCAGTTTATACCTACTCCTAGTAGTTTCAAACTGCTAAGGTGCGGTTCTAAGTCTCTCCATAATTTTTTATCTTTGGGAGAGTTCGAGTGGACAAAAAAAAGTTTTATAGTTTTGGTAGATGTCAGCAAGAAAGACATAAATTCCGATTTACGTAGTTTTTATGTGAAGATTTTGAATAACTGTCTTTAATCTGTTTCGTCTGCTATTTGCTGGACTGTTTCTGCAAATTCTTCAGCAATCTGAACGAATGCTTCATTCTGATTTTTCCAAAATCTACTGTCAGTTACAAATTTGCCATTCTTGGGTAAATACTGGAGGTTGCCAAGCCGAGAATTTCCCAATTTTATACTTTGCCAACTTGCAACAGGAATGAGTAGAATAGGAATGACATTAGTTTCTTGTGCATGGCATTTCTCGATTGCCTTTTTAACCTCAGATTGGTGGTAATCCACCATAAAATTTGGACTAATAAGCAGGAGAATTATATGAGATGAATTCAGTTGTTTATTAATTTCAAAATTAATATCTTTTCCTGCTCTTATTTTCTTTTGATACCAAAGCTTAATATCGCCTTGGATTTCCATATTATGGAGAGATTTTTCTAGATTATTTCGGAGTTTTTCATCTTGTTTAGAGTGATATACAAAAACTTCTATAGCTTCAGTGCTTGATAAGACTTCAAAAGTTTGATGTGCTTTGCTTTGCGGTGTACTATATGGGATTATTTTTGTATGAGAAAGCAATTGTAATTGTGCTTCAATATCACTTAACTGACAATTAATCTCATTTAGTTTGGCCTCTTCATTTTGAATCTGTATTCCTAATTTAAATTCTACTGCGGTATCTGCCTCAATAGCCCGAGCTGTTCGCAACCGCTTTAATTTTTCACTTCGGAGTTCCCACTCAGCCAGAAGTGTTTGCTGCGATTGCTGTAATCGCTGCTGCTGTTCATTAATTAAGCTTTTAGTCATTTTAAATGTTAGATTTCGAGTATGTATTAATTTATGCTTTATATTTTACACTAGTAGAAATACTGCTTGAAATAATTATATAAAATTACTTGCGAAGTTTTTAGGTGAATTTGAGTAATTAAAATAGACAAAGGAAACTTTGCCTTTCCTGATGTGCGTACCGCAATACTAGAACAACAGTCTGACGGACTTTTTTCAAGTTCGACAAAGAAAAATTTTTGTAGCTTTCTTTATTTTTCTACCGCAACAATTATTATCAATTAAATATCTGTGCGATCGCAGCCAATTACCGTGCTATTATCCTATTCAATAAATGAGTCTTAAGATATTGCCAAATATTTAACATTTTTTAATTTAAAATATCTCGCAATTGTGCGACCATCTCGGCACGATTTGTAACTTCCAATTTGCTAAACATTCTTTTTAAAGCTTGTTTGACAGAATTTTCTTGAATCCATAAAGTTTTACCAATTTCGGCATTTGTTAACCCTTGTGCTACTAGTTCGGCAATTTGAGTTTCACGCACAGTTAAACGATTTGCTATTGAAGAATTTATTCTTGTTTGTCGCATCTCGAAGGTTGCGAGACAGGCTGACAGATGTGTGCAAACAGCGCTTAAATCAGAAATATCTTGATGATTAAATGCTGGTGTGTCACCCACACGGGCAAAATGAACTGCACCGATGAGACTACCACCGCCGATTATTGGGCCAGTCATAATATGTTCGTGGTCATAATAACCACAACAATTTTGATAAAGTTCGCATTGCTTCCAACCTTCTGGAGGTAACACCATTTGTTCATGTGCTGGGGCATGGTGTTCGACTACATATTGCATTATGGGATCGACAGCCCGACCGACTTTTTCATATAGTTCTACAAAGGTATCAATATTGGGCATACCGTGGACATCTACTGCAATATAATGCGTTCGCAATTCATCCAGTAGATAAATTCCCCAACGTTGAACGCCAAAATGTTCGCCAACTCCATCCATAAACCGCGATCTGAGTTCGCGCCGATCGCGAGAAGCAGCTAAAGCTTGAAATAATGTATGAAGAGAATTAGCCATTGAAATGAAACTGTACTCTTTCGAGGACTGGGCAGATTTGATTGTCACTTTTACGATATTCCATAACACTCATTCAAAGAAGTTAATCGTGACAAATCAAGCTAAATATCACATTGGCCTACTGATTTATCCTGGGATGACTCAACTTGATATCACCGGGCCGCATCAAGTATTCGCTATGATGCCTGAAACTTGTGTTCATCTATTGTGGAAAACTTTACAGCCAGTCACCAGTAGCGAGGGAATGACGATATTACCTACAACTACCTTTGAAAACTGCCCATTACTGGATGTTTTGTGCGTACCTGGGGGTGCTGTGGGACAAGTAGAAATGATGCGGGATACAGAGGTGTTGGAATTTCTGAGGCTACAGGAGAAAACAGCAAAATATGTTACTTCTGTTTGTACTGGTTCTTTGATTCTAGCGGCGGCTGGATTATTGCAGGGTTACCGCGCTGCTTGCCATTGGGCGTTTCGTGACCAGTTAGCAATGTTGGGGGTTGAGGTGGGAACTCAGAGAGTAGTAGTCGATCGCGATCGCATTACAGGTGGTGGTGTGACTGCTGGGATTGATTTTGGCTTGGTAGTTGCTGCTCATCTGTGTGGTGAACAAACAGCTAAGTTAATTCAATTGCTGCTAGAGTACAACCCTGCGCCACCTTTTAATTGCGGTTCACCAGAAAATGCTGGAGAGGCTTTAGTTGCACAGGTGAAAAAGTTCGGGGAGAAGCTAATTGAGGCGTCTCTTACACAAACAAAGGAGACAGCATCGATATTATCCCTGTCTTGATATCCTGTTTGAATCAAACATATCGACAATCAAATTCTCCAAGAATGTCGGCTGGCGCATCAGGCAATTCACAGTATTTGCTAAATCTATAGCTTGTACCAGTTTGCAAAATGCGCGGGCGACTCATAAAATTATCCTTGATGAAACTTGTATATCTTGCAGTTTTGCGACCATTTCTGCACGCGCTGAAACCTTCAATTTACGAAACATTCTCTTGAGGGCTTGCTTGACAGAATTTTGGGTAATCCAGAGTCTTTCCCCAATTTCTGCATTCGTTAATCCCTGCGCTACCAATTCAGCAATTTCTAATTCACGGGTTGTTAGAGGACTTACTAACAGAGAATTGGATATTTTTGGTTGGGCGCGTAGAGTTGCCATTTTGGCTGACAAATGAATGCATAAAGCGCTCAAATCAGCTAAATCATTGCCATTAAAAGGGGGATTTCCCTTATCGCGAGCTAGGTTAAGGGTTCCGATCAGACGACCATCGCAAACAATTGGCCCAGTCATGACGTGTTCGTGGTCATGGCGGGAGCAAAAATGCTTCCAGTCTCCTGGAGATAATAATAATTGCTCGTGAGCCGGAGCGTGACGCTCAACTACGTAACGTCCCACTGGATTGCTCTCTAGGCATACTGCCGGAATGCCCGGAACATCAATCTCAGCGGTTGGTTGTTCATCTAGGAGATAGATACCCCAATTTTGCACGCCAAAATGGTCGCTAATTTTGTCCGTCAGAGCTAGCCTGAATTCTTGCTCGTTTTGGACGTTAGCGATCGCATGAAATACGGCGTGAAGAGAATTAACCATAAGTGTACCCAGTTGGGGACTATCCAAGCCTCAACAATTACTTCTATGCTAATACCAAGAATACTAAAACGCTAATTACAGTAGCGACTAGGAGAAGCACATGACAGTTACACAACTCTCTGCTCAGGAACTTTTCCGGGCTGCTTATGAGAACCGCTATACTTGGGACAAAAATTTCCCCGGTTATACCGCAAATATTACCTTTAAGCATGATGATAAGGTCTTCACAGGCAAAGTAGTTATCAGCCCCAATCTCAAAGCCGAAGTTTTAGACGTAGATGACGAGTCAGCAAAGCAAGCAATTCACGGCCAAGCATGGGAAATCGCAATTCACCGCGTCCGTCGCAGCTTTGAAGATACCCACAGCGCCAATACCTTTAGCTATGGTAAGACTGACGAAACTGGTGCAGTTGAGCTTTTAATGGGTGGTAAGGCTGAGGGCGATAAATACAAAGTCCGCAATAATGAAGTGTGCCATGTTCACCGTCTCATTCACGGTACTTATGTCACAATTGACACCTTTAGCAGTCATGATACTGGCGAAGGTTACTTGTCTCACACCTATGATTCTGTCTACCACGATCCTAAAACTGGTGAACAAAAGGGCGGTAGAAGCGAATTTACTGATGAGTACGAAAAAGTTGGTGATTATTTCATCTTAAATCGCCGCGAAATTCATACCCAAATAGATGGACAAGTATCGATTCAGGAATTTATTTTCTCTGATATCAAATTGTTGGAACCTGTTGCTGCTTAAGTAATATTTGGCATTATGAATTAAAGCGATCGCTCTTTATTTTCAAAGAGCGATCGCTTTTATTTTTTGGTGTGTTGTTTTCTGAAAATTGAAAGGCGATCGCCTCAGATATAATCAATATATAAAAACTCAACCGCTACTATTTAGTAGATGGTAAACAAAATGACACAACTATCTTCTAATCACACGCCGCGTCGAGGAAGAGTTTTTCCAGAACGTCAACTATCACCTGAAGAAAAAGCACGACGCAAGGCTAAAGATGAATTATTTTATCAGCGTTGTCGAGTAGTATTTGATAGAGTTCAACCAGAATTAATCAAGGAACACTACGACTGGTTCATAGTTATTGAGCCTGATAGTGGAGACTATTTTATAAATCCGAATGAAGATGTTGCTAGACAAAAGGCTCGTGAAAAATATTCTGACAAAATGCGTCTCATGATGCGAATCAATGTGACTGGAGCCTGCGGTAGAATATGATTTTCGGCGAATTTAACAGTAAAGGCGAGTTAATTTTTGAAATTAGTTTGATTGCTGCTGATGGTGATATGATCCCAGTTCAAGCACTACTAGATACAGGCTTTACTGATTGGTTAGCAATTGATAATCAAGATGCTCTGAGTTTGGGATGGTTGCGCGAGGCTCAGAGAGACGATATGCAGACGGCGAGGGGATTAGCGCAGTTTAACCTCTATCAGGGAACTATGCTTTTAGGTGAGGAAGAGTTCATTATTCCAGCATTGGGAGGAGATGAACTGCAAGATATTCTCTTGGGTGTACGTTGGTTAGAGATAAAACGATTAGTGGCAGATTTTCTAGCAAGAGTGTTGACATTAGGGTAAGAGGTTATTTTGGAAGTCAAAATAAAATTAATAAAATTATTGTTACCTAGAGGCGCAGCACTATTAGCTACCAGTTGAACAGTAGTATCGCTCCCCTAATTTCCAAAATTGAAGCGCAATTATCAAAAATAAAATGCCTGCCATTGGAGAGACGTAACAAAACCACAAAGGGACTAAAAATGTATCTTGTTTTTCCAGAACTGCAAGCAGAGGAAAATAACTTACACAAGCAAGCGGTATGAAGTAAGTGAAAAATCTTTGAAACCACTTGCTATAAATTGAAAAAGGGTATTGAGCAGTTTCCACTCCTCCATAAGTAAGGATATTCATAATTTCCAAAGATTCAATAGTCCAAAATGTTATAGTTGCTTGCACAATAACGATACCTAAAAAAAGTGCGATCGCCCCAATAAACGAACTGCACAAAAGCCACAATGTTTTCACATTTAAAGGAATGTGGAGAGTTGAAAGCGACCACCACATAACAACAATTCCCTGAGAAAATCTTCCGATTCTTTTCAAGGTAAACTCTGTGCCTAAAAGTTGAAGTACTGTGGTACGTGGACGAAGCAGTAAACGGTCAAAATCACCGTTCTTAATTATTCTTCCAAATGAATCAAACCCTCGTCCTAAAGCATCAGCACAGGCAAAAGAAATATTAACCATTGCATAAAAGAGCGCAACTTCACTCAGAGTCCACGTACCAATACTATTAAAACGGCTAAAAAGTGCCCAGATTCCAAAAAATTCCACCCCAGTTCCTAAAAGCTGCCCTACAACTTGAAGCAAGAAGGACACTTTGTATTGCATTTGCGATTTTAAAGATACGGAGATGTATCGAAGGTAGAGAAAAAAATCATTTAAATACATATTAATTTTTGATGAAAAATATAAACTGAAATATCTATTAATATTCAATAGAATTTTGGATAAATATTTTTTCTCACCCAGAGGCACAGAAGCGCAGAGAAGAGAAAGCAAAGAAAGACTTTTGCAAGATATATAATTTTTTAGATTTTTCCTTGCTGTGAAATTTTTATATTAGGATTATAATCAAAAAATTTAAAGTTGAGTTTTTAATAATTTAGTCCAAAATATAAAATTTTATCATCCTCCTTGAATCACCAGTTTTTTCACACCACCATTTACAAGGAAACGCCCAAGGATAACTATGATAAATATCCAGAAAGTTTGATGCAACAATACATTAAATAGCTCATTTGGTGGAAGATTCCCAGTAAAAAGTCGAAAAGGGTGGTCGATAAGTCCTGAGAAAGGAAGTGCATTTAGCAAAGGCTTAATCCACTCAGGAAAAAGTGGCAAAGGAACGATCATGCCAGAAAAAATAATAATCAAAGTGGGTAGGATACTATTAATTCCTTCACCAGAAAGTGTCCACATCATTGATACAGTAAGAAGCATAGTTAATGCAGACGAAAGCACAATTGCAGCAATAAAGGACAGAGAAAAGGCAACGAAAGCTGCAAATGAGGGTGGAAAAGAAAGCGATCGCTCCGAAAACCCTATTAACGGAAAAATAAAAATTGTTAGAGAAAGAAGAGGAATAGCACGAAGGATAACGGGTGCTGTGCGAAGCGCCAAAGCACGAGTAAACCAAAAATTATAAAGGTCTGTGGGTCGCAGCAGATCGTAGCCGACTGCACCGGATCGGATCAAATCCTGAATCTCGCGATCGCCTGACCAAGGAGCAACCGCCATCAAAAATGCTTGTCCCAGCCATACATATCCCACAGCTTCCTGAAGCGTCATCGGTTGACTAGAGGTTGTATGAGTGAAAAATGCCTCTAGAACCATCACTTTTACAAACCCCCAAAAAAACTGAGTTGCAACCCCAGCCAAGGCAGCTGTACGATATTGCAACAACAGCGCAAATCTCGCAATAAATAGTGACCAATATGCTTTCATAACTAATAGCAAATAAGCAGGAGAATTCAGCAGTCAAAATTCAGAATTAAGTATTTAAATCAGCTTAATCCTTGATTAACATACCAATAACTAATAACTAATGACTAATGACTAATGACTAATGACTAATTAATATAAAACTCCTCCTGATTTTGCATAAAGTTCAGCAACTATTTCCTCAATCGGTGGATTTTCTACAAAAAGATCCGCAACTTCGTTTTTAGAGGTAACTTGACTAATTAAAGATGCAGCAGAAAGCTTTGTGGGATCGAAGGACAGAGTTACTGTACGACCTTCTTTAAAGACGATACTAACTCCTTGTTCTTCAAAGAAGAAATCATCATTTATGAGGTCTATTCTTAAGTACCGACGCGAGGAAACTTGAGAACGCAACATTGCCAAAGTTCCATCACAGAGAATCTCACCGCCACCAATAATAATGATGCGATCGCACAATGCCTCGATATCATCCATATCATGGGTAGTCAAGATAGTAGTTACTTGATGAGTTTTATTCAGTGTTTTGATAAATTTTCTGACTGCAAGCTTTGAAACCGCATCAAGACCGATAGTCGGTTCATCCAAAAACAGAATTTCCGGTCTGTGTAACATTGCTGCTGCAAAATCACATCGCATCCTTTGACCAAGGCTTAACTGTCTGACAGGCGTAAAGAGAAAACTCTCAAGACCAAGCAAATCAATCATTTCTTGGCGTGTCTTTTGATATTCTGAATCGGAAACGCGATAAATATCCCGCAGCAAATCGAAAGACTCAATCACTGGTAGATCCCACCAAAGTTGCGATCGCTGGCCAAACACTACTCCAATACGGGCAACATGACGGATTCTATCTTTCCACGGAGTTCGCCCGCCAACTATACATTTTCCGCTCGATGGTACTAAAATACCACTTAAAATTTTAATAGTAGTCGATTTCCCCGCTCCATTTGGGCCGATGTATCCTACAAGTTCTCCCTGTTCAAGGGAAAATGAAACTCCTTTCAAAGCATGGACAACTCTTTTTTTTCGCTGCACAAGTCCTCGGATTGAACCGAAAAACCCAGAGGAACGTTCAGACACAAAAAAAGTCTTTTTCAAGTCTTCGACAAGAATCTGAGGCATATATTACTGGTCTTTTTTGTTAGTAAGACGCTCTATATTACAATTTAGGTGCTCCCACTTATTGGGAAACTAAATCCAAGCGAAATATGACTAAGCTAATTGAGTACGAAGAAGCCAGCGACGAAGTGCGTGCTGTATACGACGACATCCGCGCCACGCGTCAAAATGACTATATCAATAATTTTTGGAAAGCGATAGCTAACCATCCTCCCACCTTGCAACGAACATGGCAAGCGGTGAAAGAAGTTATGACCACCCCTGGTGAAATTGACCCATTGATGCGCGAACTGATTTATATTGCGGTGAGTGCGACAAATGGCTGCGAGTATTGCATTGCCTCACATACAGCATCGGCGCGTGCCAAGGGAATGAATGATAACATGTTCGGGGAACTAATGGCGATCGCTGCCACTGCCAATATGACTAACCGCCTAGCCAATGGCTATCAAATTCCTGTGGATGAGCGATTCAAAACATAGAAATTTCTACTCATAAAGTAAAAAAATAATCACCATAAATATGAGAGGTTAAGAAGCATTTTTCCTCTTTATATTCTCTTTTGCCTTGTTCGATAATTTTTGATGTTCCCAGTTATTTCTATAATTATTGACTATGCCAAAGGTTGACATTAACGGGATTGATTTGTTTTATGATATTAAGGGAAAGGGTGAGCCTTTGCTATTAATAGCTGGCTTTCTTTGCGATCATGCTTATTGGTCGCTGATTATGCCATCTCTGATTTCACACTATCAAGTCATTCGCATAGACAATCGAGGTATGGGGCGAAGTTCTGCTCCTAAAAACCTTTATAGTATCAAAGAGATGGCTGATGATGTTGCAGCCTTGTTGGATCGTATCGGTATTAAGAAGGTGCATTTAGCAGGCCATTCAATGGGTGGCCAAATTGCCCAAGAACTAGCCTTAGCATACCCTCAAAAAATACAAAGTCTGATGCTACTTTCATCTTTGGCAAAAGGTGATGAATTATTCAACAGCATCATAGAAACTTGGGGTGACCTTCTTAGTAATGTAGACTTGAAACTATATGAAAAAATCGTATTGCCTTGGATATTTACAGATGCATTCTATTCAATTCCGGGAATGATCGAAGGTTTAATTGAATTTGCCATCAAATATCCCTTCCCACCTGCGACTCATTCAGTTTATCATCACAGCCGAGCCATGCTTGACTTTGACACAACAGATCGTCTTCAACAAATTCATTGTCCAACCTTAGTTATGCTTGGAAAACAAGACATTCTCACCCCACTAAAGTTTTCCCAGCAACTTGCTCAAGGTATTCCCAACGCTGAACTTGTAGTCATCGACCGTGGTGGTCATGGCTTCTTGATTGAGTCTTCAGATGCTGTAGCGTCAGCAATGCTTAATTTTTTGCGAAAGTTAAAGCCTGCTTATACTAATTTCGGATTTTAGTCATTAGTCATTTGTTATTAGTCATTTGTCATTGGTAATAAATCGAAAATTTTCTCATCCGAAATTCACAAATCCTCTGATTTATCTGTGCGGTCAATCCAAAATCTAAAATCTCAAATTGTCTAATTTATCCTATGCAACCTCTTACTGTTGGCGACCCAATTCCCTGGTTCATTCTTCCCTCAACCTCAAACCCAAGTTTTCACTTTAATTCGGTTGGCGGATACCGTAGCGTTTTGTTTTTTTTCGGAAGTTCTAAAAACAATTATCTTCGCCAGATTATTGATGATTTTTCCAACCGACAGCAACAATTTGCTGCCCATCGAGTGCCATTTTTTGGTGTCAGCATAGACCCAGATGACACTTTTTTGGGAGACTTAATCGAACATAAAACTTATTTTAAATTTCTTTGGGATTTTGAACGAAAAGTTAGCTTTCAATATGGTGTTTGTCAACCAAAAAATCAGGGAAGTAATGAACTAGAATACAGACCAACAATTTTTGTTCTGGATGAAAATTTACGAATTATCAAAGTTTTGCTAATTTCACCTACTACTCATCCTTGCGAAGAAGTGTTTGAGTTTATCAGTAGCTTACCTGCGATCGCCGAAAATATTCCCGCAGCCAGACAAGCGCCTGTTTTATTTATACCCAATGTTCTAGATCAAAGCTTTTGCCAGCATTTAATTAATTTGTACGAAGCAGATGGTGGTGAAGAGTCTGGCTTTATGCGGCAAATCGACGGCAAAACAGTTGGAGTTTATGACTATGAATTTAAAAAACGTCGAGACTATTTAATTTCTGAACCTCAATTATTAAAGCAAATCAATAATCTGATTATGCGACGGATTAAACCAGAAATTGAGAAGGCTTTTCAATTTAGTATCACTCGCTTTGAACGCTATCTTGTATCCTGTTACGAAGCAACTGATAAAGGCTTTTTTAATCGTCATCGTGATAATACTACTAAAGGCACTATCCACCGACGGTTTGCTATGTCATTAAATCTGAATACTGGCGCTTATAAAGGCGGCGATTTGCTGTTTCCAGAATATGGACTCCAGCTTTATACTCCAGATGTTGGAGAAGCAGTGATTTTTTCTTGCTCATTACTGCATGAAGCTACCCCTGTCATCAGCGGACGGCGTTTTGTTTTGTTGTCGTTCTTTTACAACGAAGAAGATGCTAAGTTACGGCAAGAAAATAGTAAGTATCTTGTACTCAAGAACAGCGATACTGATAATCAGTAAAAAGCACTGCTATTATGAACAAATTTGAGCTAATCTCGCTGCATGTTTTCTACGACTTAATCCCAATACTTGAGAAGTTCTATCGGTCTGAGGTTTAGACCCTCTTACGAGAGAATAAATTTTATACTGGATAAACAGCTAACTTTATAGGACGGGCGAGACGCCCATCCTACAAGATGATGATGTCATCAAATATTAGCTATAAATGCGATCGCTATTAGACAAACTTTGCTGGTTGGTTGAGTTTTTAGAAGATTGCCATTGAGTATATATAAAGGTTACTACTGCTAAAGTTAGTCCAATTGCTAAGATGATTCCCAAGATTTTCAAGAAATTAGGAGTATTTCCCGTAGCTGAGTGGTCATTTAGCCTTGGTTGGTAAATAGTGTCATCAGTTGGCACGCGTGGTCTGTTTTCATGAGATGCAGGCCGCGGTTGATACAAAGTTCTATCTAGCTGCGCTTCTGGTCTGCCAGTATTAGCCACAGGCCGCGGTTGATACAATGTTTTATCTGTTGGTAGTGGCTGTGTACCTGGATTGGATGCGGGTCGTGGTTGATATAATGTCTTATCTGGTGGTACTTGTACTCCACCTTGATTAGATGCGGGTCGCGGTTGAAATAAGGTCTTATCTGGTGGTACTTGTACTCCGCCTTGATTGGATGCGGGTCGCGGTTGAAATAAGGTCGCATCCGGTTTGCTGGGATTGGGGTTATTCACAGGACTTTGTTGAGGATTGTTATTCTGTGGTTGACTTTGCTCAACTGGGTTAAATGGTCTAGGAACAGTTTCGTGATTTGAACCTTGATTGTGCCTATTAGGAAGCGGAGGAACAGTTTCGTCAAGTTGGTTTTGGTCAATCAGGTTAAATGGTCTGGGAAGGGTTTCGTGATTTGAGCCTTGATTATAGGCATCTGGAGGGCGAATAATTGTGTCGTCGTTCGATTGTCTGGGAAGGGTTTCGTGATTTGAACCCTGATTATAGGCAGCTGGAGGACGAAGAATTGTGTCGTCGTTCGATTGTCTGGGAAGGGTTTCGTGATTTGAACCCTGATTATAGGCAGCTGGAGGGCGAAGAATTGTGTCGTCGTTCGATTGTCTGGGAAGGGTTTCGTGATTTGAGCCTTGGTTGTAGAGAGGTTTTGGCGGCTGCACAGTAGCCTGTCCAGGTACACTATTAGTGCTTGTGGCAAATTTGGCAGCAGCTTGCAAAGCGCGATCGAGTTCTTCTACCGTGGTAAATCGGTTAGCTGGGTTCTTGTAGAGGCATTTCATTACCACTGCTTCTAATTGTTCAGGCAAATTCTCGCAGCCTGGTTGCTCCCGCAGTGGTTTTGGTGGCTCATAAGCATGAGCTAATACCCAGGAAGCTTCGCTGATATGACTACCCTTAATGCTAATCCCAAAGGGATCGGCTGCACTCAGCATTTCATAAAGGATAATCCCTAAGCTGTAAATATCACCCCTAGCATCCAGGTTTTTATCACTTTGGATTTGTTCCGGAGGTGCGTAGCGAAATGTACCAATGAATGTACTGGTGATATTTGTAATGTTGGTGTTTTCCGAAGATTCACTACGGATTTTGGCAACACCAAAATCTAAAACCTTTACCCACTCTCCCAAATCTGTGGGTACCAAAAATATATTATCTGGTTTCAGGTCACGATGAATTACCTGATGAATACGCTCAGTGGTTTTTCCTCCATCCCGTTGCAGAGTCACTCCTTGATGGGCAAGCTGTAGACCTTTGCAAACTTGCGCCATAATTTTTACAGTCCGCTCAACAGATAGCCGCTTTTCACGCAGCAATAATTGTCTGAGGGTTTGTCCCCGTAAATATTCCATTACGTAAAACGGAAAGCCTTCTGGAGTGACTCCACAATCACTAATTTTCACGATGTGGTCACTTTGTAGAGCAGCACAGACAGCTATCTCACGCTCAAAACGCTTTCTCATTTCTTGTGAAGCCACCAGGGTATCTTTAAGCAACTTTAACGCTACCTGCTGACCTACACGGGTGTCCATTGCCAGGAAGACTTCTCCCATGCCACCTCCGCCTAACCGTCGGTCTAACCTATACCGCTGGTTATCACCTATGAAGCGGCCATTCCAAGAATTTGAAGAAGGTGGGGATTTCATCAGGGGGAACCCATCCTAAGTTATTTTAAGGTGTTAAGTTTAGTTGGAGATAGGACTATAGCAATCCACTTTGATTTTTGAACTTTTAGAGCGTGGTGCGCGTTCGCGTTGGGAAAGCCTCTGGTAGAGAAGCGTCTCGCAGAGAAGCACAGCGCAAGCGCGATAGTTAGGAAGTACGGAATCAGAAATCAGGTTTTGCCAGTAGTACGGAGCTTTTTCAAAAATCAAATAGGAGTCCTATAGTTTTACGTAATAATTCAGAGGTTAGGAACAAAGTATCTTGACTAGGCTCCTCATTTCTTACAGTATTACAAATTTTTTGCTTTTTTGATGTTTATTATGTAAAGTCTTAGTAATTTATATTACTCGGATCTATCTATTTACACTCACTTTAGCATATTAACAACTTAAAATAATGAGAATAATTTGATAAAATGCTTAAAATTAGGACTGGCGATCGCTGAAATTGGTTCCTGATAAATACTGAGTTACGGACTAGAAATAGGGGATTACGGATTAAAAATTAGAAGTATATTATATTACCCAATCCCCAGTCCCCAGTCCCCAGCCCCCAGTCCTTTTGTATGCCACGGCAATAGTTTCTCGTAGAGAATATTTAAAGTTTTGCAAAATATATTCTGTCAATGTGTCCTGGCGTACATGATTAAAATGTGCTATTGCCATGAGGAACGAGGATGAGTAACGTACTCTCTATAGCCGCCGTGACAGCAGTACTAAAAGTTTTGCTGGAAAACGGTTTAGTCAGCGATCCGATCGCTGCTAGTGTTGGTGATGTGATTGTAACTGCCCTACCGCCCGATCGAATCTCAGTTGAAGCTGATGAGCGCGCTCAACTCAACCTCTTTCTCTATCAAGTGACGCAGAATCGCAATGTTGATTGGGTATCTCAGGAATTTCGCAGCAGGCACTCACGTCTGAATGGAAATTTGCCCTCTACAACTCCACCACTGGCTCTGGATCTCCACTATTTATTAACAGCTTACGGAGCCAAGGATTTTCAGACAGAGATTTTACTAGGCTACGCAATGCATTTGTTACATAAAACGCCTTGCATTACAGCGGATATTATTGAAAATACTCTGATTAATGCATCTACAACTAATACTTCAAGTGCTTTTTCCCAGGCTGTGGCTGGGGTGTCTGTATCTGATTTAGCTGAGCAAATCGGGCAAATCAAACTGACCCCAGAGTTTTTTAACATGGAAGAAACTTCAAAGTTATGGTCAGCTTTACAAACCCACTATCGACCTTCAGCTACCTATCTAGCATCAATGGTATTGATTGAGAGTAGCAAAGCTGAGAACTTTGAAGGCTTCTACATGATGCCCTTGTCTCAACCGAATATTGAGCAAGTGATACCTCTGGAAAAAACTGAACATCAGCAAATGATTGTTCCTGGCACAACATTAATGATTCGTGGTAAGCGTTTACGCGGTGATATTACCAGAATCCGATTGGGTAACACGGAGACATTACTAGTACCTCAAGATGTCAAAGAAACGCAAATCAGCTTGTTAGTACCAGCAGATTTGTACCCAAGTGTGCAAAGTATCCAAGTGGTACATTTGCCAATGGGCAATACAGGGCAAACGGATCGGATAGTTGAATCAAATATTGCAGCTTTTGTCCTACATCCAACAATTACGGCATTCGTTGGTGAAGTGGAAAATAATGGTGAAAATTTACGTTCAGCAGATATTACCGTTAAATTCCATCCCAAAGTCGGCAAAGCACAGCGCGTAGTTTTACTACTCAGTGATGTGTCAGCCCAAACTCTGGTAGCTTACTCTTTCTTAGTTGCACCACGTACTGAAGATACTGATGCGATCGCTATTCCTGTTAAAAATGTGAAGCCAGGAACTTATATTGTGCGGGTGCAGGTAGATGGAGCAGAAAGTCCATTGCACAAAAATCAGTCTGGAGAATATGATTCGCCACAGGTGACAATTTCATGAACGCTACAATCGTCGATTGGGATCAAGCAAACTACCGCTACCTATCAGCAGCCCTAGCCGTAGTGCGTGGGATTTTAGAAAATCACACTGCCAGTTTGCAAAATCAACCTGAGCCGAAAAACCACGAAAATTTACAGCAAGCACTCCAAGAAGCTGCTGCTGCTATGCCTGCACCATCGGCATTGGATAGAGTCTGCAAAATGTTTAGGCTTTCATCCTTTGAGAGCGATTTGTTGCTGTTATGTGCAGGTATGGAATTGAATGGAGATTTTGGTAAATTATGTGCTAATGTCCACGGCGATCCACAGCGAGCTTACCCAACGTTAAGTTTAGCTTTAGCAACTTTACCTCATGTCCACTGGGACGCCATCGCCCCAAATGCTCCTTTACGTCATTGGCGGTTAATTCAAATTGGTGATGCTCACGCCCTAACCCTCAGCCCTGTGAGAATTGACGAGCGGATTTTGCATTATCTTACAGGTATCCAATACCTTGACGAACGCCTAGCTGGCATCATTGAACCATTACAAGAAGTTAGCGATTTAGTACCTTCTCACCAAGAGCTAGGAGAGCGAGTTGCAGCCGTGTGGTCGCAAGCTCATAAGATAAATAGTTTGCCAATTGTGCAGCTATGTGGTAATGAGACTATCAGCAAACGCGCGATCGCTGCTAGAATTTGTCAACTCCAAGGCTTGAGTTTATGGGTAATGCCTGCACAAGTCATTCCCCAAGCACCAAGCGAGTTGGATAATCTGATTCGGTTGTGGACTCGTGAGACGATTTTAAGCAGGTGTGCCCTACTTCTTGATTGCAACGAACTTGATAGCAATGATACAGCGCGGCTGAATGCGATCGCTCATTTCATCGAACGCGTTAATGGCTTTTTGATCCTTACCAGTCGGGAACGAATGCGCCTATCACAACGCTTGGTAGTTACTTTT
Organism: Nostoc sp. CCY 9925; assembly: GCF_963920935.1. NCBI lineage: Bacteria > Bacillati > Cyanobacteriota > Cyanophyceae > Nostocales > Nostocaceae > Nostoc > Nostoc sp. CCY 9925. The sequence goes on from NZ_CAWUDO010000023.1 coordinate 76,469, forward strand.
GACGTACACCAACCAACAATCAAAGAACAAGGTGTAGTTTGGCAAGATGCACTAATGGCCATTGCACCGCAAATGAACGGGCAAGTGAAAACTTTAGTAGAGCAGTTTAACTTGAGTGCTGCAACTATTCGCGCTGCTTGTGCAGAAGCCGCAGGACAACTAGCACAAACACCAGAAAACGATATCGGTGAGATTTTATGGGATGCTTGTCGCGTGCAAGCACGTCCGCGCTTGGATGAACTCGCCCAACGAATTGAGCCGTCTGGTGATTGGGAGGATTTGATATTACCAGAAGCGCAGAAACAAATTCTCCGTGAAATTGCGGCCCATGTCCGGCAGCGGAGTACTGTATATAACACTTGGGGTTTTGCTGGCAAAGGTGGGCGGGGATTGGGAATCAGCGCCTTATTTGCAGGTGGTAGCGGCACAGGTAAAACCTTGGGGGCAGAAGTCCTGGCACATAGATTGCGCCTCGATTTGTATCGCATTGACTTGTCATCGGTAGTCAGTAAATACATTGGCGAGACAGAAAAGAATCTGCGGCGGGTGTTTGATGCAGCCGAACAAGGAGGAGTGATTTTATTGTTCGATGAAGCTGACGCCTTATTTGGCAAACGCAGTGAAGTTAAAGATGCACGCGATCGCTATGCCAACATTGAAGTCAGCTACTTATTGCAACGTATGGAAAGCTACCCAGGTTTAGCAGTTCTCACTACTAACTTGAAGAGTGCAATTGATACAGCCTTCCTACGACGGATTCGTTTCGTGGTGCAGTTCCCCTTCCCCGACACAGCACAACGAGCCGAGATTTGGCGACGCGTCTTTCCAGCCAACACACCAACCGCAGACTTAGATGCCCTACAACTGGCGCGGCTGAATGTGGCTGGTGGTAATATCCGTAATATAGCCTTAAATGCAGCTTTTCTGGCTGCTGATGCTGGGGAACCCGTGCAGATGAAACACGTATTGCGGGCTGCTCAGACAGAATATACCAAATTAGAGAAGCCTTTGACTGACGCGGAAATAGGCGGGTGGATGTGATTTTATAGCGTAGCTTGAAAATAGGAACTGGGACTAGGAAAAAAATATTATTGGCTAGGAATTTATGGAGCGATCACAGTTGGACGAAAAATTTATTCAACTCAAAGATTTATCATACAAATTCAGTGTTTTCTACTGGTAAAAACTGGCAATCGCACTTGGTCAATTAGATCTGCGATCGCGCTTGTTTAACAGTAAGATGCGAGCGAACTTGTAAGGCAATTCGGGTACAATCAAACATTTTCTAATTACAATAACTACTTACCAAATTGCCTTCATCAAGGTTGAGATGAAGGTAACAGTTTATTATAAATTTTAACGTTTTATTTATTTGACTAGATATAAGTTTTTAAATTAACCAAGTATACTTGAATTTAAGTATAAATTAAACATTAAGTTATTACTTTATGTCTAACGTTTTTATAAGCTATCGACAAATTGATACCGAACCAGCTGAAAAACTTGCCTCAGAAGTTGTCCAGGCTGGTCATCATGTGTGGTTTGCTGAATGGAAAATCGATGTTGGTGATTCAATTGTTGAGCGCGTCAATGAGGGGCTAGAAGGGCTAAGTTATTTAGTATTGTGTTACTCTTCATCAGATATGTCGCCGTGGGTAAACCGTGAATGGATGTCGGTTTTGGCGATTCAACTTAGTGGACATGGTGTTAAAGTTTTACCAGTTTTGCTGACAGGAGGCAAACCCCCTGCCATTTTGGCTGATATCAAGTATGCTGACTTAATTAAGGACTGGTCTAAAGGTGTATCTGATTTACTAAGAGCTATCAAATGAAAAAAATACTTCAGCAGGTTCTCATAGCTCATGCAAAGGGAGAAGAGGAGTTTGCCGAAAAATTAGGAGAACCGATTCGAGAAGCTGGCTATGAAGTAGCGCATCGGGGAACGGTAATTGTAGGAGAGTCTTTCGTTGAAGAAGCTTCAAAGGCTTTGAGTAGTGGTAGTCCAGTAGTACTTTGTGGAACTATCAAAGCATTGGGAACCAAATGGGCGCGTCAGATTGTTAACGCTGCAAGAAATACATATCGAGTGCGAGTCTTTTGCGTACAAATGGATGAAGAAGCTGATGTAGAAGCGTTGGCATTTGATGAATGCATTGCTCAACATTGGCAAGATCCTGCAAAAGCACAACAGGATTTAATTACTGCTCTGAAGAAATATTATCCTTTGCAAGCACCTCCCGATCATGTAAAGGGGGGAAATGAGGCAGAGCAGCGTTACCGAGAACTGGCTTTAGAGTCGTGTGACATCATTGATTTGGCTAACTTACCAGAATCCGATCGCCATATTGCTACCCAAAAACTGTTACTACGTAGGCTTTACGTAGCACTCCGCGTCCAAATAGAAATTGCTTGTAATGCTGATGTTGATGAAGTAGAACTAGTGGCAATTGAAAAGCGCCGCATTGCGATGCAGCGTAGAAAGGCAGGCTGGAGTAGTGAAGAAAACGAAACTGAAGATAGAGGTAAGCGGGTTCCCGTTGGAGAACGACTGGCTAAGGCAAGACGATTAGTCGTGCTAGGAGATCCAGGGGCAGGAAAGACTACTATGATTCGTTGGATTACCACAGCCTACTTGCTGCGGCTCAAACAAGATCCAGACTGGAAGGATTTGCCTGATGTATCTACACTTCCTGATGAGGATTGGCTACCAATTATTATCCGTTGTCGAGATTTGAAAGATGTCAGCCTTAGTGGTTCACTAGACGATATTCTGCATTACACCTTGCGTAAGGCCGAGATGAGCGAGCCTGAATGCATTGCTCTGCGTGGCATTTTAAGACAAAAACTTCTACAAGGTACAGCACTGTTACTTATAGACGGCTTGGATGAGATCGCAGATTCTCTTTTACGAGCTAAATTCTGCGAACAGATTGAAAAAATTTGTGATGCGAACAAACAAGCCCCCATAATCGTTACCTCCCGCATTGTTGGCTATCGGGAAATGAACTACCGCATAGGGCGGCAGTTTGAGCATGTTACAGTAGCCGAACTGATAAAAGAAGATAAAGATGATTTTGCTAGTCGCTGGTGTGATATTACCGAATTATCAGAGCGAAAAGAGAAGGCAAAAACAGAATTGATTCAAGACATTCATAGTGCTGACCGCATTGAGCGTCTCACTGGGAATCCAATGCTGCTGACTACAATGGCGTTGGTTAAGCGTAAAGTTGGTAAACTGCCGACTCGCCGACATAAGTTATACGCACAAGCAGTAGATGTACTACTGAATTGGCGCTCTGAAGTAGACGAACCTATAGATGAAGATGAAGCATGGCCGCAGTTAGAGTATATTGCCTATGCCATGTGTCATAGAGGAGTACAGCAGCTTCGGAAAGATGAAGTGATAAAGTTATTTGAAAAGTTTCGGGAAGAGTATCCCAATCTTCATGAGGTAAAAAAACACACACCTAAAGAATTTCTGAGTTTGTTGGAGCGTCGCACAGGTATTTTAGTAGAAGCGGGTGTTATTCCACATAATGGCAGAGACATTCCTGTATTTGAATTTCGTCACCTCACATTTCAAGAATACTTGGCAGGATTGGCACTTGTACAAGGTCATTTCCCTAACCGCGATCGCTCTCTCAACCTTGCTGAATATGTAGCCCCACTGGCTGCCCAAATGAATGAAGTGCAATTCAATCATCCTAATCATCTTGACAGTCAACAAGAAGTAGTGGTAACAGAAAACTGGCGAGAGGCACTGCGTCTTTGTGTTGCGTCCTGCAATGATGATTATATAGACGATGTTATGCGAGCTATCCTCAAACCACTTGACACAGAAGATGCTAAGACTACAGCCCGTCCGCGTGCAGTGATGGCTGCGTTATGTCTAGCTGATGAACCTAATGTAAGTCATGAGGTGGCACAGGAGGTTTTACAAGAGTTTGTTAGGCAAATAGGTGAAGAAGATGGTGCAAACTCAGATCCTGAAACTACTGTAGATTCCGCTGCTATGGAACTATCTGCATCTCAATGGTCAGAGGAGCTATGCAATTCTATGTTGGAAGAATTTTGCAGGCGAGACACAAAAAATAGAATAACAGAGCAAGCCAATATTGGTGGTCTTTATGCAGTAGTTACTACGAACCAAGCACCTGAAGAAGAAACTGCCTTCCAAGAATGGCTTACAAAACAACTTTCCCAAATAACATCGAATCAAAAAGTAGCTGCGATCGGTGCATCTCTAGTTGTAATGGAACTAGCTTTCAGAAACAAGATATCTGTTTCAAAATCTGTTTTAAAATCGATAATACATAGACTGCTGACTATGCTCATGGGAAGCAATCCTGCTGCTCATGCATCTGCATGGGCGCTATTCTGGTTAAGCGGAGGAGGAAAAAAAAATATAAATGATTCTATCTGGCAACCAACAAGAGCACAATTAGACAGTATTATTAGTATTTTTAACAATCCGCTCTTAGATACTGGAGCAGTTTTATTCCTAACTCAAATTTTAGGTAAGATAGGATCTCCCAAGGTTGTAAAACCTCTCATTGCCAAGCTGGATGACATAGATAAAGATGTGCGACAAGCGGTAGTAGAACTACTGGGTCAGATAGGAGCACGAGCAGTTGAACCACTGATTGCCAAGCTCAATGATTCCGATAGCGATATGCGGCGAACAGTAGTAGGGGCATTAGGAGAAATTAAGGATGCACGAGCAGTTGAACCACTGATTGCCAAGCTCAATGATTCCGATAGCGATGTGCAGCAAGCTGTAGCAAGTGCATTGGGAGAAATTAAGGATGCACGAGCAGTTGAACCACTGATTGCCAAGCTCAATAATTCCGATAGCGATATGCGGCGAACAGTAGTAGGGGCATTATCTTGGTTCTGTCACGATAAAATAGACCGCAAGCTGCTTTCTAGGGATTTTGATGCTTTTGACCCGTTTCTAGATCCCGAAGAAGAGATTGATGAAAAACGAGTTAATTATGCTGCTGCTCAATTAGAAATATCCGTTGAAGAGGTACGTAGGCGTTATCAAACACTTGCTCAGCAATTTGGTCTGAGATTAAACTTTACTACAAATGTTTCATGACATTAATAAATGTTATATTGTAACATCAAATTACTTAACTTAAAAGACTTTCAATTTCTTCATCAGTAAAGCCAAACTGCCTAAAAATCCGCAAAACATAAGCAGGAGACATTTCTTTTGCGCCCATATCTATAGGAACGACTCTTCGTTGACCTTCAATTTCACGAGTATATAATCTATGGTCGCCTTTTCCTTCTCTATGAAATGTACAACCTGCTTGTTCTAAAAGCTTAATTAACTCCTTGGGTTTCAGGGAAGGTATATTTTTAGGCATAAACCTTCCTTAATTCATATATCTCTGAATCTTGTTCTTTCTCTTGAATATATAAAAATTCATGTAATTGCTCTATTGAAACAGGATATTTATAAATATTAGTTTCAGACTCATAAACAATTTCAAAAGATTCAATCGCTTCTTTCAGCTTATTAATTGCATCTTCTTGAGTATTCCCCTGGCCGACAATACCATTTTCTAAACATAAAGCAACCCAATAGCCAGAACTTTGTCTGAGTACAACTGTATAAAAGTTCATTTTTGTTACTTATTGATGTTATATAATGACGAGAGCATTGCTTACTTTATTCTATTTTATAGACTGGCAAAAAAGAGGCGATCGCTTCATTAAGTTGATTGTTAATTCTTGAGTTATCCCTTGTCGTATTTTGTACAAGTCTTTTTTGATCCCACGCTCTAGCGAAGACTTGGTAAAATTTCAATCTGAAGACGAATTGAAAAAAATTGTTCCTGGATAACTCCCCAGTTTCACTACAAAGGGAAATAATGAGAGGATACGTCCTTGTTATGGCAGTCAGCTACTGTCACTCTTAATTCACTTGTATAAAAGCTAATGAAAGCAGACATGAAACGGAGATAAAACAGTGCAGATTACTAAACGGAATGTCGAGTTAAGAGTCGATGACAGTTTGATGCGCGTCTATGTAGCATCTCCTAAAACACCAGGACTTTACCCAGGTATTGTATTTTATAGTGATATTTATCAGTTAGGCGAACCGATAATTCGTTTAGCTAACTACTTGGCAGGATATGGCTATGTAGTTGCAGCACCTGAAATTTTTCATCGCCTTGAGCCAATTGGGCAAGTTATTGAACCAAACGATCTCGGTCGGATGCGTGGTAATGATGACGCTCGTCGAACAACGATCGCACATTATGATGATGATTGCCGTGCTGTAATTGAATTCCTCAAAACAGAAAGTGCAGTTTCTCCAAGCAAGATAGGCACTCTAGGCTTTTGTATTGGAGGACACTTAGCTTTTCGTGCAGCATTTAACAGCGAAATTAAGGCTTGTGTCTGTTGCTATCCTACTGGTATTCCCAGTGGCAAACTAGGGCAAGGCGTAGCCGATACAATCCATCGAGTTAGTGAAATCAAAGCCGAGATGCTAATGGTATTCGGTACACTCGATCCTCATATTCCAGACTCTGACCGACAAACCATAATTAAAGCTCTAGAGAATGCTAATGTATCTCATAAAGTTCTCTTATATGAAGCAGAACATACCTTCATGCGCGATGACGGTTATCGCTACGATTCTGCCGCCACTACCTCTGCTTGGGCTGAAATAATACCTTTCTTGGAAGGTATATTTGCAAATTGAAGAAACTTTTGTTAACGATTTGCTGCTAAATCCCAGCACACCCAACAAGCCATAACCCAATCCCAGGTTTGTAGGGACTTCATGGGGTTGGGCTTAAAGATTTCATAAATAATTTAGGGCAAATTAATTTAAGTAAAGATGAGTTAAAAAAGCTCATCCTGATTCAATTATACGAACACAGTTTATTCTTCTTTAGTTGTAGGTCGGGCTTATGATCTAAGAACTCAACATTATTTATATTATTTTATAGACTAGCAAAAAGAGGCGATCGCTTAATTAAGTTGATTGATTGGTGCTTCTTGAGTTATTCCTTGTCCTGCTTTTACCGTCCAACTTAACTTTTCAAGCTGTTGCAAAATCAGTGTATTACTTTACCTCTGGCGGCTGAAAAGCTAAATCAATAATTAATAGTCACAAATTCAAGTGGGTTAACTTACGGCATAACACATCTTATAGACTGGACTTTCTTGATGTTCAAGAATAACTGCGATCTTCGTATTTAATTTTCTTGGTTGTATTTTTCTGCGTTAGTTCGTTAACCTCTTCTGATAGACTTTGATAAATATCTAGAAAACGATCAATTTTAGAATCATCCCTTAACCAAATTTCTAGTTTTGGATCAATCCATTTAATTACTCTATAAATCTCATGATATCTATTTTGTATATCATAGTATTCCCATATTATTGGTTCATGATGAAATATTCTATTGCGTAATTTTAGTATTTTTTCTAGAATAGGTTGAATTGTAGAAGTATTACGATCAGAATTTTTAGCATTAGGAAATATTGCTTTAACACAAGGAATAAATATATTATTTAAATAATTATTATTTCCTTTTTTGGTTTGAGTGAGAAGTGTTATCCAAAAACCTAAGCTTAAGTTGGCAACAATTCTATCTCTGTTTTCTGTAATTTTAAATTCTTGCCAATCACTAGATTTTTTCCTTGATTTTTCAAAAATATTTTTTATAGAATCTTCTATGGCAGAAACAACTTTTTGTTCTTCACGCTCTAATAATATGTTTTCAGAAACAGTAGGTATAATAATCTCAATGTTATAATTTTGTTTTAAATATGAGATAGATTTTTTGAAATAATCAGTATTAGCAAAAAACCAATTTGGGCCATGCTTATCACTTAGATTTATATCTATACAATTACGAAGAGCTATTTCTAAAGTATGCAAACTTACATATAAGGACTCGCAATACATCATGTTAATTTGATAAAGCCGTATAGCTTTCTTAATATTTTCATGGTTTGCTTTGTTAGGTTGATATACAGCTTTCAGATATTTTTCTGTCCTTGCATTTGAAAAAGCTTTTTCAAAAAAATCAAGGTTATCGAGTTTAGATTTTACTAAATTAGGACGATTAAGACAAAGTTCGTTGAGCATTATTAATAATAAGGTTGACAAACTAAATATGAATGAGCTAAAATGAGAATTGTAAATTCTATGGTGTTCCTCTCCTTGCGTATAATTTAACAGCAAGTGATGACCCTAGAGTATAACATAGTACAAGCTTAATTTTAGTCGCTAGGAAAAAGTTCCTCTACTGAGGTTCTAGGTCAGTCTGACTCAAATGAAAACCTCCCTATTTAGGGAGGTAAAAATTTCTAAAACTTAATAAAATTGTCACGTTCAGAATCGCAAGGACTCAGTAGTAAATCTAAGTAAGCTGTGTTACAGTTTTAACTTAAGGCACTACTATACAAGATGCTGCGTTAGGCGCTCAATTGATATTTATCGTGACCATTAATCTCGAAATATGCGCCTAACACACCCTACAATAATTTTATCTTTACTTTAAAAATAGCCTCTAAGAGTTTCTTCTAAGGTAAAAGGAGATTCTTGAGGGAAAAAATTTAATTTAATACCTGTTTCATTAGATGCTTTCAGACGAGCTTTTTGATAACAGTCTTCAAATACTTCTGCAATTAAAGGTTGCAAACTAGGGCTGTCTTCTAATAAGCCTTCAATACAGATGCGTTGTTCGGTAATGGTACTACGCCAACTTTCACTTCGTTTTTCTGGTTGATATTGCCATTTAATTAAGTGCATTAATAGGACAATTAATCGACTTTTTAGTTCTCGTTTTTCACTTCTCCCCATGCTTTCAATTTCTTCAATTAAATTAGGTATGTCTACTTCATTAAATTTCTCTTCTTTTAACTGTTGGACAATTGTTTGCGTCCATAAATAAAAGTCTTTATCGTATAGATTTTGGGTATTAGCAGATGAAGTATTCATGTAATTTTTGTTAGTTTTGTGACATCATCTATTCAAAGTCAAGGTGAGCTAAAAAAGCCCACCTTATTTGAGATTAGACCAATAAAGCTTGTTCTTCTTTTGAAATTACGCGCCCTTCATCCTCAAAACCGGCAATTTGATCGAAGTTCAAATAGCGATACAAATCATTAGCAAAAGGATCGATTTTCTTCCCCACAATATCCAAATATTCCGCTACTGTGGGAATACGTCCTAACAGCGCGCAAACTGCGGCTAATTCTGCTGAACCAAGATACACTCGTGCATCTTTGCCCATGCGGTTATTGAAGTTGCGGGTAGAGGTTGAAAACACTGTTGTGCCATCAGCAACTCGCGCCTGATTTCCCATACATAAACTGCATCCTGGCATTTCTGTTCTCGCACCCGCAGCCCCAAAAATGGCGTACACTCCTTCTTCTTTTAATTGGTGTTCGTCCATGCGGGTTGGTGGTGCTATCCACAACCGGGTTTTTACTTCACCAGCACCTTCCAAAACTTTCGCCATTGCTCGATAATGACCGATATTTGTCATGCACGAACCCAGGAATACTTCTTGCACTGGGTCATTAGCAACTTCCGATAATAATTTAACATTATCGGGGTCATTGGGAGCAGCAACAATTGGTTCTTTGATTTCGTTCAAATCAATTTCAATTATTTGGGCATACTCGGCATCGGCGTCGGCTTCTAATAACACGGGATTTGCTAACCATTCTTCCATTTTGGCAATGCGGCGGAGGATGGTACGCGCATCGTGATAGCCCCGTGCTATCATGTTTTTCAAAAGTGCGACGTTAGAACGCAGATATTCGGAAATTGTCTCTACACTCAGCTTAATGGTAGAACCTGCACAAGAACGTTCGGCGGTGGCGTCGGCGAGTTCAAAGGCTTGTTCGACTTTCAAATCTGGCAAACCTTCAATTTCTAAAATTCGCCCGGAGAAGACATTTTTCTTGTTTTGCTTCTCTACTGTCAGCAAACCTTTTTGAATTGCTACGTAGGGAATGGCATTCACAATATCCCGCAGGGTGACGCCGGGTTGTAATTCACCTTTGAATCTTACCAAAACTGACTCTGGCATATCCAAAGGCATGACACCCAATGCCGCAGCAAAGGCTACTAAGCCAGAACCGGCGGGGAAGGAAATTCCTAAGGGGAAGCGGGTGTGGGAGTCGCCGCCAGTTCCTACGGTGTCGGGTAGCAGCATCCGGTTTAACCAAGAGTGGATGATACCATCGCCGGGACGCAACGCGACACCGCCACGTTGGGCAAAGAAGTCGGGGAGGTCGTGGTGAGTTTTAATGTCTACTGGTTTGGGATAAGCTACTGTGTGGCAGAAACTCTGCATTACTAAGTCTGCACTGAAACCCAGACAGGCGAGTTCTTTTAATTCGTCGCGGGTCATGGGGCCTGTGGTATCCTGAGAACCAACGGTGGTCATGATGGGTTCGCAAGATGTACCAGGACGGACGCCAGGTAAGCCGCAAGCTTTACCGACGATTTTTTGTGCTAGGGTGTAGCCCTTGCCTGTGTCGTTGGGTTGTTGGGGACGGATAAAAACGGTGCTGGGTTCTAAACCGAGTGCAACGCGTGTTTTATCGGTGAGGGTACGCCCGATGAGTAGGGGGATGCGTCCACCTGCGCGGACTTCATCGAGGATGGTATCTGGTTTGAGGGTGAAGGTAGAAACGACTTCACCTGCTTCGTTTGTAATTTCACCTTTGTAGGGATGGATGGTAATTACCATGCCGGTTTCTAGTTTGGTGACATCACACTGGATAGGCAAAGCACCGGCATCTTCAGCTGTGTTAAAGAAGATAGGCGCGATCGCACTACCTAAAATATATCCCCCAGCGCGTTTGTTTGGCACAAAAGGTATATCATTCCCCATGTGCCACAACACCGAATTGATAGCAGATTTACGGGAAGAACCTGTACCAACCACATCCCCCACGTAAGCCACAGGATGTCCTTGCTTTTTCAGTTCGGCAATGGTTTGTAAACTTCCCGGTTGCCGTGACTCTAGCATCACTAAGGCGTGTAAGGGAATATCTGGGCGAGTTGTGGCGCTTTGGGCGGGGGATAAGTCATCGGTGTTGGTTTCGCCAGGAACTTTAAAAACAGTAACAGTAATCGCTTCTGGTACAGTGGGGCGAATGCTAAACCACTCGGCTTCAGCCCAAGAGTCAACTACTCGCTTGGCAAAAGGATTGGTTTTTGATAACTCCAAAACATCATGGAAAGCATCGTACACTAACAAAATTTTACTTAAGGCGTTGGCGGCGTAAGCTGCAATGGGTTCCTTTCCTTGTCCTCCCATCACCAGAGGTGTTTCGGAAGAGTCTGATAAAGATACAGTGGGAAATTGCAGCAAATCAATTAAAGCTTGGACATTATAGCCGCCTACCATTGTTCCCAGCAATTGCACTGCTTGGATGCGCGAAATTAAGGGACTGGTAACTTCTTTTTTGGCAATGGCGGTCAGAAATCCAGCTTTTACATAAGCGGCTGCATCGACACCAGGAGGGACGCGATCGCTCAATAAATGCAATAATGTATCTTCTTCACCTTTGGGCGGATTTTTCAGTAACTCACACAATTCAGATGTTTGCTTTGCATCTAACGGTAAGGGGGGAATTCCTAGCGCTGCTCTTTCAACTACATGTTGACGGTATTGTTCTAGCATTTTTATGTTCTCCATCGGGGTATTCTCCCCTTAATTATGAGCTAATTTAACGCCAGCTTTGGCTATCAAAGTTTATCGTATTTTTATTGCTCAAATCGTTAATACTAAATTGTATTAAGTAATACTTTTAAAGATAAATGCTGTGTCACTTGAACCTATTTGTATTATAATAATCATAATCAAATATAATATTAATGTTTTTGCTATTTATTATGAGTAACATTCAAATATCAGCATTCAAACTTCTACAGCACAACATATCAATGCTTGTATTTATTACTACTGCCCAAGTAATTTATAATCGTTTTGATGTTTCTAGAAGAGTTGCCGATAAGAATTTAGGTTATCAACGATCATTTGTCAATGCTAGAATCAAAAAAATTAAGAATTATATTAACCAAGACCAGGGTATTATTCCTAATTCTATTTTAGTAAATCTTGAGGACGGTAAATTTTCTTATTCGGAAGTAGATAAATTACTCACCTTGTATGACGCAGAATCTTTAGGACTTATCATAGATGGACAGCATAGAGTCAAAGGTTCTTATGAAGCCAATCCTGAGTTTCCATTAATGGTGGTGGCGACTCTGGGCTTATCCGTTAAAGAACAGGCTCGACTTTTCGTCACAATTAATCAAACTCAAAAAGGTGTTCCTGCGTCTCTTTATTTAGATTTAATGAATTTATTAGAAGGAGATATTGAAGATTTCGATGACGAAGGAGTGTCAACAGAAAGACGAGCAACAGAAATTGCAATTAGATTAAATGAAACAGATGAAAGCCCTTTATATGAATTAATTAGAAGAACAGGAGATGCTGGATTTGGTATATCCTTAAGTGAATTTGTCAGTCAAATTAAGGATTATGTAGAACCTAGAACAGGAAAACTTGCTAGCTTTGGTTTTGAACAACAATACAAAATTTTTGAAATTTATTTTCGCTCTATAAAAGCTGTTTTTTTAGAACAATGGGAAGATAGAGAATCATACATCTTGAAAACAGTAGGCTTTGGCGGTATTATGAAAGCATTTTATGAAGTTTTTAATCTGGTTATACAAAAATATCAAAAATTTGATACTGAAAATACAATTAAGATTCTTGAATTAGTTCAAGATTTTAAATTTGACAGACAAAATTTACCAAGTGGCGGAGGTTATAGGGCGCAAGAAAAAGCTGGTGAAATGATAGTCAGTCGCTTAAAAAATGCAATTAGAGACTCCCAAGAATTTATGGTAATGATTGGAGATTAGAGAGCGTGTCATTAACTTTTGAAGAAATTGCCATTGCTTTTAGCAACTGTAATGGTGATGCTAAACGCTCTTTTAAAGAATATTTGAAAGAATTATACAAGTCAAAGGAAGATTATGAAAAAGGATTTATTATCTCAGATGCAAACAATTATATATTGACTGATATCGAGAAACTATTATCCAAAGCGGTTTTAAATATTTGTTCTACTGACCATTTAATCAAAAAAGGATATTTCAGTTGGGGTTTTGTTACTTCGTATTATTCTAATTTTTTCTTGATCCAAGGTTTAAATAGAACACAACTTAACTTTACAACTTGGGTGTCTCGATCTGTAGATTGCCAAGAAAAAGATTATCAAAAAAAGGACATTTACATCAAAGGTATTGCTAATTCAGTAGATGAACATCAAAGACAGTTCAAACGATTTTTTGAAAATTTTAGCGATTTTAGAAACCGGAGAGGAATTGATAGGTTTTGGAATATTGGAATTAAATCTTTTGAATTAGGTAATGAATCGGAAATAAGAAATACAATTAACTATGAAATTTCTCCAGACGCTTTTTATGAGTTAGATTTAGATATTCAAGAATTTAATAAAATTATTAGAGATAATCAATATTGTCCATTTAAGGAAGATAAAGAAAACTCAAAAATACTAAATTATTCTCGCAAAAATTTAAAATTAGCTATAGCAAGATTAAGGATGTTAAGTTATGTCTTAAATGTCATTGCTATCAGAAATATAGAATATTAGAGTTATTATCAAAGGAATATGAAAAATAGATTAAGAGCCATTCAAGAAAAGTATCCTGATGTCAGTAAATGGATTAAGGAATACTTTCAGAATTGGTTAATTTTTGATGCGGAGCTTGTAGAAAAAGATGAATATTAAGGATGATTCAAAAAAATCTTGAGCATCAATACTAATAATAACAGTATAGTTAATATTTTCGTTTGAGTTGGTCAACAGAAGCTACCTTACCTGATTCAACATTATTTTTTGCTTTAGCAAACGCTTCTTTAAACCCCTGAATGTTTAATAATTCTTCAGTTGCATCATTATCTTCACGTTCTGCTAAGTAGGCCAAAAAATCAGCAGCCACTAATAATCGTTCTGGTGACAGTTGATCAACATATTCTTGAATTCGTTGACGAATTTCTCCTGTATTCATAAGAAACTTTATCAGATTTTAATAAGATTGTAGCGTAAATTGCTTTGTTCAGTGGGTTTGTGTGTAAGGATCGCGCTTTGTGAACAGACGAGCGATCGCTCTTTGGTGTAGGATAATATACGGTAGATTTTCGGTTGTGATAATGGCTTTCCAACAAGACATGAGGTAACTTACAGTTTTACCTTTGGCAATACCCAGTAAAAAACCTATGCTGAATTTGGTTAGCCGCGTATTTATAAGATAAGATAATCCATTTGACTGTTGCAACACACCTCTTTTGTATATGCCCAAAACTTACACCGTAGAAATTCATCACCAAGGTAAAATTCATACTTTGCAAGTTCCCGAAAATGAAACCATCTTATCAGTTGCCGATGCCGCTGGTTTAGATTTGCCAAGTTCTTGCCATGCAGGTGTTTGCACAACTTGTGCCGGTCAAATTAGCGAAGGAACTGTAGATCAAACTGATGGCATGGGCGTTAGTCCCCATTTACAAAAACAAGGTTATGTATTGCTTTGCGTTGCCAAACCCCTTTCTGATTTGAAAATTGAGACTGGAAAAGAAGACACGCTTTATCAGTTGCAATTTGGTAAAGACTAATAATTAAGTGAACAGTTATCAGTATAGATGTTGATTTATTGATAGCTGAATGACTGTTCACTACCATCATTACAAAAACTGGAAAATCACATAGGTATTTCATAGCACCTGATAAGCTATTCTATAAACTAAAAATCAACAGGATTTAGCGCCATGACAACTCATTTTATTACCGCAGAAATTGATTTACAAGAAACCCCCGCAGAGTTACTCAAAACAATTGAAACAGAGTTGAACAAACAAGGCGAACCCTTGCGTTGGGCAGTTACCTCTGTGGACGTTGCCCAGCAAAAGGCTACAGTTGAAGCCGTTGTCACGACTAAGAGTTAGGAGTGGGGACTGGGGAGATGAGGGAGACAAGGGGGACAAGAAAGACAAGGAGAATCACTTCTGAGTCATCAGTCATCAGTCAACAGTCATCACTCCCCATGCCCAATGCCCTTAATATGCGTCCATACACTGCTATTTTAATAGTACCAACCGGCGTTGGGGCTGCCATTGGCGGTTACGCTGGTGATGCTTTGCCTGTAGCCAAACTCATAGCACAGGTTTGCGATCGCCTGATTACTCACCCCAATGTCCTCAATGGCGCAAGTTTGTACTGGAATCTCCCCAATGCTTTCTACGTTGAAGGTTTCGGACTTGACAAATTTGCCGCTGGATGCTGGGGTTTGCGTCCAGTCCGAAATAACAAGATAGGTTTGCTTTTAGACCAAGGAATTGAGCCGGAGTTACGGCTAAGACATCTGCAAGCAGCAGACGCAGCTAGAGCTACCCTCGGATTGACTTTAACAGATTATGTCATCACTGATGCACCCTTAAATGTAGAATTACGGACTACTTCATCGGGTGCAAGTTGGGGGACAATTGGTAACCCCGATAGCTTGTTAAGGGCAGCGGAAATACTGATTAAAAAAGCCGGGGCAGAAGCGATCGCAGTTGTCGCCCGTTTCCCAGATGATATGGATGAGGAAGCACTACAGAAATACCGCCACGGCGAAGGAGTTGATTCCTTAGCGGGTGCAGAAGCCGTAATTAGCCACTTAGTTGTGCGAACCTTTAAAATACCTTGTGCTCATTCACCTGCTCTTGCCAGCGCACCTCCAGAACCGGACTTATCACCCCGTTCCGCTGCTGAGGAGTTGGGTTACACATTTTTACCATGCGTTCTCGTAGGTTTGAGTCGTGCCCCGCAATTTATAGTAGAGAGAAAAGCGATAGCATTAGAAGAAGATATTTGGGCAGATGGAGTGGATGCTGCGATCGTACCTGCAAATGCCTGTGGTAGTAGCGCCTTACTGAGTTTAAGCCAAACACGATGCCAAATAATTACAGTAGAAGAAAATAAAACTGTTATAAAAGTTCCTTCCCAACCGTTGGGGATCAAATCCATACAGGTAAACTCATATTTAGAGGCAGTGGGTGTATTGGTGGCACATAAAGCAGGCATCAACCCCTCTGCTCTTTCTCCCAAATTATCGTCCTTGCAGCCAGTAGTCATTAGTCATTAGGAACATCCAAAAATTAAACTACTCAATTCCTGCATCCAATACAACTGATTTCTTCTCCCCCTACCTCCCCTGCCCCCTGCCTCCCCTGCCCCTGCCTCCCCTTTCCCACTCCCCATTCCATAAAAAACCCGTGATTGAACAACAAAAGCAAGAACCAGAAATTCCATATCTGACGCGCATCCAAATACTTGGGGCTATGGGAGCGACTGCAATCATTTTGTTGATAGTCGCCAAACTGTCGTTGTACTTTGGCAACTTTTCCCTATTTTCCTGGAAGTTGGACGAAAGAGATTTGCTGTTGGGTGTAGGGTTGGGATTTGGGATCACCGCTTTAAGTGGCTTAACTTATCGCCTTTGGAGTTTCTACCGTAAAAGTGCAGATTTTTATCTAGAAGTAGTATTGAAGCCTTTAGCTTTACCAGACTTAATTTGGTTGGGGTTACTACCGGGTTTGAGTGAAGAATTGTTATTTCGGGGCGTGATGCTACCAGCTTTAGGTTTGAACGATTTGGCTGTTATTGTATCTAGTCTTTGCTTTGGCGTCTTGCATCTGAGCGGTTCTCAACAATGGCCTTATGTAGTTTGGGCAACGGTTGTCGGGATGATATTAGGATATAGCGCCTTGCTCACTGGTAACTTACTAGTCCCCATTGCCGCTCATATTGTGACGAATTGGATTTCTAGCTATATGTGGAAAATCTGGCAATTATCGAGAAGTAAAAAATAAGACGTTGCTAAATTCTTAGAGTAAGATTAGCAGCAACTAAAACTTGTTGATAATATATGACTTGGAGTAGATTGAGTCGAAAATCCAGGCTAGGATTTACAATATTTTTACTGCTAGTATTCATCACAGTCATTTCGGTGTGGCAACTCTCGCCAAAACAACCCCAGATAGCAAAACAAGAAAGCAATTACGCGATACATATTCGACAAGATTTTAATCAATCTGGTTTTTATCCCGTTGCACAAATTCCATCTGCAAACGTTTATAAACCTATTGCTGAGTGGGTAGGAAGATTAATTTTACCAACAAAACAGGAATTACAAGATGGGTTGGATTGGGTATGGATGGAAGTGCAATATGCACCACCTAAAGCACAAAATTTGGTAGGAAATATTGTGCGTTTGGAGTGGAAAAATAAGAAAGATTTGCTGGCTTACGTTCAAGCTGTCACGCAAGATATAAATTTCACTCCAGAAGTGATTAAAAGTCAAAAACAAGGGAACATTCATCCTTTTCGACTAAATGGGGTTCGTCAGGTAGGGGTTTTACGTTCTTTAGCTGGTGCAAATCCTGATGACGAGACAATTATTGGTTTAGATGCAACTACAAATATTGCTACAAGCGGAAAAAAGAATATTTTGCAAATTGAGCATGAACCTGTTTTAGTAACTGGTAGGTTTTATGCGTTGGTAAAAATAATTAAACCGATTAAATATACTAATAAAATTATTTTATTTCCTCAACAAAAGCAGGACAGCAATTATTTTTTAGTACAACACTATAACGCTAGTTCAAATAAATTTGATGGTCTGCAAGAAACTATTCGCATCCCCCAACAAGTAACGGATACGCGAAATTTTGCTCCTTCAAGTTTGCAGCAAATCGAAAAATCACCTGCGGGTGAAGATGGGTGGTATATTTACGGTGCTAAAGATGCAAAGGGTATATTTACAGTAGGTGCGATCGCACCTCGTTCTCTTTTTCAAATTCAACCCCGTCAAATCCTTACTGGTGATGAATTAGGGATAAATTACATCCAAGAGGCAAATTGGCAACATACTGAGGTAAATAAAGGGAAATTTAATACTGTATTGTTACAACCTGTAAAAATACAAAACTTAGCTGCGAGAAATTTACCCAATCAATCTATATCAAAATGGCAAGAAGGCGATAAAGCGATCTTACTGCACCTATTCGGTGGCATTGGCGGACGTAAAGCTGAACCACTCGGAATACCTTATACTATCACCGGACATTTTGCTTTTGGAATCGCAGAAGTTATCCGCGACGAGTTTACTAACGAATTACGCTTCGAGGTTAAATACCATCAAATTTATGCCCATAACCCTGATGGAATTATTGCCGGAACGCATACATGGGCTGATTATATGGGTAATTTACAACGTGGCTGGCTGGCAACACGTCCAGTATCAGATATTCTCATCAAATTCGATCCCATAACGCAGGATTATAATTTTGATGGTATTAAACTTTCGCCCTTAGAGCAATTCCAGCAACAATTACAATTAACAATGGGACGTTATCGGCTTGGCGATGGTACTGGTGGTGCAATGGTCTCACCTGCTACTTCATGCATACAAGACTCAAGCCAAGCACTTTACGCTGCGATACTAGCAATTAAAAACCAAATTTCTACAACCGATCAAATTCAAACTTGGTTAAAGGCAAACTCTAATCACCCACAAGCATTACGCTTTCAGCAGCTAGTTGAATTAGCCCAATCTTTGGAACAACAATTAGCACCCTTGGGGATAGTTCGTGCTGATTGGCACAGTCAAGCGCGTAAACTAACAGGTACGGGAATAGACAAGACAACAAAACCATTTCAAGATAGTAGTGTTTGGGCTGGTTTGACAACATGGCGAACAATAATGCCAAGACAAGCACATGACGACCTAGCCGCAATATTTTTAAAACATGGTGCGATGCTCCAAGTATTGCGAACCAATCAAGTCGGTGGTTGGCAAGCTGATATTACACCTATTGCACCAACCGTATTTTTAGGTCAAATTAAAATTCCCTTTACCGAGATTTCACCACTTTCAATTCTTTTAAATCGCCTTTTAGCGTCATTAGCAGTTCCTAGAGGACAAGATTGGTTAGTTATTGTTTCACTGCTAATAATTTATAGTATTTTTGCCCTACCTTATGGGTGGAAATCTGAATTTTTGTCTATAGAAATTTGGTCTGCAAATTGGATTAATAAATGCTTGTTAATATTGCGTTGTTTATTTGTGCCTGCCTTTGTTGAAGAACTTTTTTTTCGCGTTTTTTTGCTTCCTCATCCTAGCGAAAATCCCAACTTTGGAGGATTGATTTTGTGGGCGATCGCAAGTTTATTACTATTTATTATTTATCATCCATTAAATGCTAAAACTTTTTTTAAAGCTGGATACCCCACATTTATTAATTCTGTTTTTCTGGCTTTAGCTTCATTGTTAGGAATTATCTGTACTGTTGCATATATCCTCACAGGATCTTTGTGGGTGATAGTTTTAATTCACTGGGTTGTAGTAGTAGTTTGGCTAATTGTTTTTGGAGGAATAGCCAAATTAGATAATAATCAAAAATTTCCGAACTCTCAGGTGTTTTGACCAAAACCTGAAGTTTCCCGACCTGTAGACGCGCAGAGCGCGTCTTACGGCAGGGTAGCACCCGCCGTCAAGTAGCTGCCAAAGCGATCGCCATTGGTAAAATTCGATGTTCTTGAATTTGAATTCTGGCGTGCAATGTTTCTGGTGTATCATCAGGTAGCACCGGTACTGCGGCTTGCATCAATATGGGGCCACTGTCCATTTCTAAACAAGCGATATGCACAGTACAACCAGTGATTTTTACCCCAGATGCCAAAGCTTGTTCTACAGCATTAATTCCCTTAAAACTAGGCAACAAACTTGGATGTATATTAATAATTTTGTTAGGAAAAGCATCAATAAATACTGATGTCAAGAGTCGCATCCAGCCTGCCAGAATCACCCATTCCACATCATAGTGCTGTAATGTCTGCACAATTTTCTCATCAAACTTTTCTCGGCTTTTGTAGTCGCGGTGATTTAACAACACAGCTTCGACTCCTCGATTAGCTGCTCTTTGGGCTGCTTTAGCCGTCGGGTTATTATAAATCAAAACTTGAATTTTGGCATTTAGCTGTCCATCTTGGATAGCTTGGGCAACTACATCAAAATTGCTGCCATTTCCAGAAGCCATAATTCCGAGTTTTAAAGGAGTTTCTTGTCGGCAAACATCGTTAATGCTGGGAGAAATCAAGCTAGGGGTACAATCAGGACGGAAAGTCATAACAGCAAAAAGGGAAAATTATAAATGCCAAAAATATATAGTAAGTCTTGGTTGGATAATGATACAGCGGCTGCTTGGATTTTTCTCACACCAGCACTGATTTTACTAGGCATTTTTATAATTTGGCCGATTGCCTATTTGTTTTACCTCAGTTTCACCGCTGGTAGTTTCACTTCAAAAGGTATTTATTGGATAGGGTTAAAAAACTATTGGCGCTTGTTACTAAACTCTGACTTCTGGCAAGTTATTGGTAACACTATTTATTTTACTGCTGCCACCATCATTCCTAGTTTAGTTATCCCTTTGGGATTAGCAGTACTATTAAACCGCTCCTTAGCTTTGCGGGGAATCTTGCGGAGTGCCTATTTTTTACCTTCAATTATTTCTCTGGTGGCAGCTGGCTTGGGATTTCGTTGGCTATTTCAAACATCGGGGCCAGTTAACGGACTTTTAGATTTTTTTGGTATTCCACCTATACCCTGGCTAGGAGATACATTTTGGGCAATGCCAGTACTGATTTTAATGAGTATTTGGAAACAACTCGGTTTCAATATGGTAGTATTTTTAGCCGGGTTACAAGCAATTCCACCCAGTCGTTATGAAGCAGCAGATTTAGATGGCGCAAACGCTTGGCAACAATTTTGGCATATTACACTGCCAGGATTGCGTCCCACCGTCATATTTGTCACAATCACCACCGCGATTTTTACGCTGCGGAGTTTTGAACAAGTTTATGTAATGACTGGTGGCGGTCCATTGAATTCAACTAATTTGCTGGTTTATTACATTTACCAAGAAGCCTTTGCTCAATTTGATTTTGGTTATGCGGCAGCAGCCGCAACGGTTTTGTTAGCAGCGACTTTGGTACTAGTGTATTTGCAGTTACAAACTTGGGGAGAGGAGTAGAGGGGGCAGGGGAGAAAGAAAAATATTATTATCTGAGTAAATTGGATAATTTATTTTGTAGAAGTCCTCAATTCGATTGCATCGCCTCGCAATTGAGTTGCATCGCCTCGCAATTGAGTTGTGTCGCCTCGCAATTGAGTTGTGTCGCCTCGCAATTGAGTTGTGTCGCCTCGCAATT